>JANJTQ010000288.1 GCA_024711005.1 Opitutaceae bacterium
ATGGGAAAACCACAGAGGGGTCCCGTGAGCATCCGATTAACCATCGATGGCGAAACCGAGGAGCGGAGCTACGAGGCGAAAGGAATTTCCAACGATGGTCCGGCGATCGATGTCTGGCGGAAGCCGCTGAGCCCGGGGACGCATGAGGTGAAGATCGACGTGGTCACCGGACCGAAAGCGACGGCGCAGACATGGCAGGGCAAAATCGAAGCCCGCGAACGCCGCTTGCATGTCGTCACCTACGATATTGCCGACGGATTCCGGGTGGAATAAGACACTGCTTCAAATGCAGTCGCCCGATTTGCCCGGCTCCGTGTCCTCCGTGCCTACCCGCACATCGCCCGCCAAGCGGGCGTTGCCGTTCCACGTGATGACCAAGCCGATCGGCGCGCGGTGCAATCTGGAGTGCCGTTACTGCTACTACCTTGAGAAGGAGCCCTTGCTCTATCCCGACCGAGGCGTGCCCCGCATGGACGACGAGACGCTCGAGTGTTTCGTGCGCGATTACATCGCCGCCCAGCCTGCGGACGCCGACGTGGTGTTTGCCTGGCAGGGTGGGGAGCCGACGCTCCTCGGATTCGATTTTTTCAAGCGGGCGGTGGCCCTGCAAAAACACTACGCGGGCTCCCGCAAGATCCAGAATGCCTTTCAGACCAACGGCACGCTGCTCGACGACAAGTGGGCGGCATTTTTTCGCGCGGAAGAGTTCCTGATCGGCATCAGCTTCGATGGACCGGCACGCCTGCACGACCAGTATCGGGTCGATCGGAACGGACGCCCCACTTGGGACAAAGTGCGCGCGGGCCTGAGTGCGCTGCGCCGCCATGGCGTGGCCTTCAACACGCTGACGGTCGTCAATCGACGCAACTGCAACCACGCATTGGATGTTTACCGTTTCCTCGTGGATGCGGGCTCGCGGCACCTGCAATTTATCCCGCTGGTGGAACGACGTCCCCGGGCGGCGGACCTGGATCGTCATCTGGCACATTCGGCCCCGCCGACCGGCCCGCAGGATCTGGTGGCTCCGGAAGATATCGCGGAGTCGGTCACGCCCGAGTGCGCTCCGCCCGGAGGCTACGGCAAGTTCCTCCGTACGATCTTCGATCATTGGGTGCGCCACGATGTCGGGCGGGTGTTTGTGCAGCAGTTCGATTCGACCCTGTCCGCGACCTACGGGATGGGCCCGACTGTCTGCGTACATCAACCGCGTTGCGGACGCGCGCTCGCGCTGGAGCACAACGGCAATCTGTATGCGTGCGACCACTACGTTTATCCGGAGTATCGGCTGGGCAATATCCGGGAAACGCCGATCGCCGGGCTGGCCAACGGTCCGGCCGCGAACCGTCTGGGTGATCTCAAGGCGGATTTGTCAGAGCGGTGCCGGAAGTGCCCGGTGCGTTTCGCCTGCAATGGTGATTGTCCCAAGCACCGCTTCGTTAGCACCGGCCCGGGACGGCCGGGGCTGAGTTATCTGTGCGAGGATTATTACGGATTCTTCACCCACGTGCAGCCCGCGATGCGAGCGATGGCGGACCTGTTGAGGATGGGCCGGGCCCCCGCGGAAATCATGCGGGCGGAGGTTCGCCGAGCCGCGGGTATCCGGTAGCAGCCGAGGCAACGAGGCTGGTTGGACGATGGCTGAAGAAGACAGCTTGGAGGCCCGACGACCTCGTCGGGCTTGATCGGCCCACTCTCCAAACTGACCCGACGAGGTCGTCGGGTTTCCACCTCGGACGCCTGGCGCAGACTTAACAAAGTAGTGCTAGTTGACGTGAGACCACAGTGCTCGATACGCCGAAACCAGCTCGGTGAAGCCGGGGGCATTCGAGCGCAGTTCGGTTTGCAGGCGTTTGCGCCAGTGGGCGGAGTCGAGCGCATCGGGCTCCCAGAGCAGGAGCGGGAGCGAATGGAGAATCCGCTCGCGCGGATGTCGGAAGCGATGGTGGCGTAGGCCCGGCCCAAGCGTCTTCAGGTTCACCAGCCAATTGCGCGCGGGCTTCGTCTCGGGACATTTATTGAGCGGGTTGGCCACGTAATCACGCGCCGAGGTGAAGCTGGTCTTGAGGCGCAGCGACTCGAGCCAGAGCCAGAGTTGCAGGCCGAGCGCGGAGACCTTTTCGTGCTCGGCCCTGAGCTGCGCGAGCGAGGCGGTGCTCCGTTCCGGGTGGAGTTTGAAGAAAACGCCGGCGGCATGATGGCGGCCGACTTGCTCCAGCCAGGGGAGCGCCCGGTCCGGAGACAACGCCGCCAGACGACGCTGCCGTTCTAGGCAGCTCCAGTGATAGCGACCGTGGGCGGTCAGAACGACATCACCGAAGGCGAGTTCGGCCTTGGCGATGTTGCGCTGCACGAAATCCGCATCCGCATCGGTAAAGCGATTCTTTCGTTCGAGGCGTTCACGCGCGAACAGCAGACCGGAGCAACGGTTCATGAGCAAACGGATCGCCTCGGTCAGCGGAATGTGTTCGGCAATTGTGTGATGCACACATGCGTCGAGCAGGTCCTCGTGACCCAACAACCGCCTATGACCCGAGACCAAGTCATAGGAAAACATGCTGATCGGGCTATGGGTGAATTCCGCCAGCGAGGTGATTTTGAACTCAACATCCACGCCCGCCTGCGGGGTGAGGATTTGGCCGAGAACCTCGAGCGGACGATGATAGCGCAGCTCGTTGAGGTGACGGTTTCCACGAAGGAAGACGTAGAATTCGAGGTCGTTGTAAGGATGCTGGTTGCCGTCCGGCGTCGCCAGGACCCCGCCTTCGCCCCGGCCGTAGCCGCCGCCGAGGAAAACGGCGTCCAGTTTGTCGGGCGGCAGGAGTCCGCGCAGGGCCGCGCGTATCCGATCGCACATTACAGCAAGGCGGCTTTCGAGCGCCTCGCCGCCGTCGATCGTGAAACGACGCGCGATGTTTTCGGATAGGTCCGGGGCCGCGGGGCCTGACGGCGGACGGGGGAGGATCGATGGATTCATGAAAGTGCCTCGGATTGGCGGTGCATGCCCCAGCCGGCGCGGAAGCCATCCCGCCTGGCCAGTCGTTGGGCCCAGCGAACACCGAGGGCGTGGGGCCATTCGCGGAGGCGCTTGTTGCGCAGGCAAAATTGAAGGTCGCGGCGGGAGTCGTTCAGCCAGCCGAGAAACACCCGCCGCCGAGCCGTGACGTCCGCGGGCTCGCCGGGCCAGACGGCCGCAAGGGCCCAGGCTTCCCCGAAGCTCCGCTTGTAGGTCTGGTGGCTCGTGTAGTTGTGCGAGTGCATGACCACCGATTCCGGGCGATAAACAATACGATAGCCCTGGGCGCGGCACCAACGCGTGTATTCGTCGTCCTCCGAGTATTGCATGGCTTCGAGGAAGCCCCGGCGGGCCCAGATGTCCTTGCGGATTCCACTGCTCACCATGCTGAAAAAGTGATCCCACGAGGCGGACTCGCATCGCTGCCCGAAGCAGCGGTCGTAGTCGCAGGCGAAAACCGCCTTGCAGTCGGGGCGGGGAATCTGGCGTCCGAAGACCGCCGCGACGCTCGGGTCGTCCAAGGTCTCCACCAGCGGACGCAGCCAGTTGGAATCCTGTGGCGTGGCATCGGCGTTGAGGAAAATTCCGATGTTGCCCCGGGCCAGCTCCATCCCGCGATTCAAGACCCGGCCGGGAACGTATTCATGGGGCTGGATTTGAATGAAATGGCGTGGCGCGGCCTGCCGGATCAGTTCGACGGATCCGTCGGTCGATCCGGAGTCGATGACGATCAACTCCCAATTCCGATAGGTCTGCGCCCGAAGGGCCGGCAAGGTCTCGCGCAAAGCCCAACCCTCGTTGAAGGATCGCAGGATGATGCTGACGGGTGGGTCGCCCGCCACGGAGGTCGGGCTCGTTATGGATTTCCGCATGGCAAGAACCTAACCCGGGACCGAAAAAGCGGACATGGGGTGCTCCCCGCCTATCGTTGAGGTCCAGACCTACTCAACCGTCCGGGCGAAAGACGGTATTCTCGGTGCGTGTCCTCGATATTAGATCCAGATTCCCAACCCGCAACGGAGGTCCGGCCGTCGATTGCGCCGGTTCATCTCTCCATCGGCATCATGGCGTGGAACGAAGAAGATTCGATTCGCACGACCCTGGAGTCGCTGTTCAGGCAGTCGATTTTTGAAAAGCTCGGGGCGCGGCAACGTCGCTGTGAGATCTTCTGCATCGCCAATGGCTGCACGGATCGGACGGTCGAGGTGGCGCGCGATGTGTTTGCCCAGATGGCCCGGGAACACGTCCATGCGGACACCTTCACCGCCAAAGTGGTGGAACTCGAAGAGCCCGGTCGGAGCAATGCGTGGAACCGTTTTGTGCACGATTTTTCGGCGAAGGAATCCCAGTTCATCTGCCTGATGGACGCGGACATCATCTTTCGGCAGCGCGATACGATCCTGAGCCTGGTGAAAACGCTGGAGCAGGACACGCACGCCTGGGTCTCCACGGGACGGCATTACAAGGACATCTATTTCAAGGAGAACAAGTCGTTGCGCGATCGTGTGTCGCTGGCGACGTCGGCCATGACCGGAACGATTGCGGGCGGCTTCAGCGGGCAACTCTACTGTCTTCGCGCACCGGTTATCCGGAAGATTCGTCTTCCGCGCGATCTCGTGGCGAACGACGACGGATTTATCAAGGCGGTCGTCTGCACCGACTTTTTGACGAGGGAGTCCGATACCACGCGCATCGCATCCGCACCCAACGCGGCGATCATTTACGAGGCCTACATCACGTTGCGTGACGTCATGAACAACCAGATGCGCCAGATGATCGGGCAGACGACGGTGCATGTGTTGCTGGAGCATCTCAAATCGCTGCCGGTCGAGTCGCGGGAGCGGCTGGCCGAAACCGTTGGGCTCAACGATCGCCAGGATCCCGAGTGGTTCAGGCGAATCAACGAACGGCACATTCGGGGGATTCGTCATTTCTGGCAACTCTTCCCGGGGATCCTGACTTTCCGATTCAAGCGGCTCGGGAAATTGCCCGGGATCAAAAAAGTGACGCATGCGCCCGCGGCGGCGGTGGGATTTGTGGTCACGATGATCTCGTGCTGGAGAGCCTTTCGATATTTGCGGGGCGGCATGTCACCCTATTGGCCGAAGCCCACGCGACAGACCCTTTTGGGCGCCCCGGGATTTGAGACAAAATAACCGTGATGTCGTGCACTCACCCCACAGCGGAGTTCCCGCGGCCCCTGGCGTGATCGCCCCATGGACACTCAACACCTCATCGCGCTCTGTTTGATTATTTTTGCGACCGGCGCCGGCATGGTGGTCACGACACTTTCGCTGTGGATCCGGGACGCGGCGTTCTTCGCGATGGTGGCCGGCTCCGTCGTGACGACGAAGATAGACGTCAATTTTTTCAGTCTGGAATGGTATCGCGGTACAACGCGCGGAGTGGAGGTCACGGGTGTGGATGTCATCGCGGTCTGCCTGATCGTGGCCTGCGTACTGGCCCCGCGCTACAAGTCGCTGCCCCGCGTCTATTGGCCGGGAGCGCTGACGTTCATGGGACTGTATGCGCTGTACTGCATGTTTTCGGTGGTGACTTCCGAACCGAAAATTTTCGGTTTTTTTGAACTCACCAAGGTGCTGCGCGGCATCGTGGTTTTTCTCGCGGCGGCCTTGTTTGTGCGCACCCGGCGCGAGTTGTTGATCCTGGTGTTTGCGTTGGGCTGCGTGGTCACCTTCGAGGCGACGCTGGGGATGAAACAACGTTACGTGGACTGGATCCACCGGGTGGGCGGGACCGTCGAGGATCCGAACAGTCTTTCGATGTACATGTGCATGGTGAGTCCGATCTTCGTGGCGGCGGCGGCATCGGATTTCCCGCGCTGGCTGAAGGCGCTTTGCTGGATCTGTTTCGGCGCGGCGGCGCTTGCGATCCTCCTGACAATTTCCCGGGCGGGCATTCCTCTTTTTGCCATGGTCATGCTGGGCACGACCGCGTTCTGCATCAGCTGGAAGCCGACGCTGAAGAAGGCGGGCGTCAGTCTGGTGATCTTGATGATGGCCGGGCTCGCGCTGTTCAAAGCCTGGGACATGCTCATCATCCGTTTTACGCAGGCGACGCTGCAGGAAGAATACCTGGACGATCAAAACGAAGGGCGCGGCGTCTATTTACGCTGGGCGCGCGCGATTATCGAAGACCACCCGTTTGGAGTCGGACTGGGCAACTGGTCCTATTGGGTCAGCAAGGTTTACGGTCCGGCGGCGGGCTTCAAATACCTCGCCTATGACGATGCCTCGACTTCGCCCGACGAGGTCGAGATCGCCAACACGGTTTATGCCGCGCCCGCGCACAATCTCGCAGCGTTGACCGCGGGTGAGTTGGGCTTGCCCGGGCTGTTCTTGTTCGGGCTCGTCTGGATCCGGTTGTTCTGGATGGGTGCGACATTCTTTTGGATTCGGTCGCGCGATCCCACTGGCCGCGCCGGCATCGGAATCGCGCCGATGAAACCGGGAGAGTGGGGCCTGCTGCGCTTTTTCCCCTTTTCACTCGTGCGGTACCAGCTCTTCTGGCTGGGCTCGAGTTATCGATGCAACCGGTCGAGCGACCCGATGCGCCGTCTCGGCATCGGACTCTTTTTCTGCACGTGGGGTATCTTCCTCCAAAGCATCACGGAGTGGACCTACCGACAGACGCCGATCTTCCTGACGTTTCATATCCTAGCCGGAACGCTCGCGAGCCTTCACTACACCGCGCGCCAACAGGCGAAACTCCCGCGGGGGACGTCGCCGGCGAAGGAGCGTGACGACTCCGTTATCGAACTTGAACCCGGACCGACCGCGATGGCGCGGGAGTGGTAGTCAATCGCCATGCACGTCGTTCACATTCTCAGAAAATATAACCCGTCCGAATGGGGCGGCACGGAGACGGCCATTCGCCAGCTCTGCGATGGCTTGCGCTATCACGGGCTCGGGTCTGTCGTCTATTGTCCGCGTCTCGACACGAACGGGCATAATGTGGCGGATCCCCTCCTCGATGCGGGCTGCACGGTGAAACGCTTCAAGACCTGCGTTCCGGTCTGGGGAATCCCGCCGGCGCGGAAGCGGCAGATGGTCGCGGTGGGCGGCAATTTGATGTCCTTCGATCTGCTGGGTTCCTTGTGGAGGGACACCCAAATGTCCGTGGTGCACACCCACGCGCTCGGGAGGTTGGGGGCGATCGGTATGA
This sequence comes from Opitutaceae bacterium, assembly GCA_024711005.1. Taxonomy (GTDB): domain Bacteria; phylum Verrucomicrobiota; class Verrucomicrobiia; order Opitutales; family Opitutaceae; genus Rariglobus. The sequence continues at coordinate 7,199 of JANJTQ010000288.1, forward strand.
CCGTCGCACGTCAAAAGAAAGTTCCCTTCGTGGTCACCATTCACGGCGGTGTCTATGATTTGCCGGAGACCATTCGTCGCGACTTCAACAGTCATGACGGCAACGGTTGGGAATGGGGCAAGGTGTTCGGTCTATTGTTGCGCTCACGGCGTGTGTTGGTCGATGCGGATGCGATCGTCACCTGCAATCCGCGCGAGGCGGAGTTGATCCGTGAGCACCATCCCGACCGTCAGGTCATGGTGCAGCCGCATGGCGTGCCGGCGCGGGTTTATCAACAGGACCACCGCGCTGCGGCGCGAGAGGCGTTTCCCTGGCTGGGAGATCGTCCGATGTTTTTGGCGGTGGGAAGAATCGATCCGGTCAAAAACCAGATGTGGCTTGTCGAGCAAATGCCCGCACTGCTCAGCCGGCATCCACGCGCGCTGCTGGTTCTCGCGGGGCCCTGCACGGACGAGCCCTACGGAGAGGCGCTGGACCGAAAAATCGAGGAGCTCGGCCTGCGCGATGCGGTCCGGCTGACGGGGAAAATCCCGCCGGGCGATCCACGCTTGATCGGCCTGATGCAGGAGGCGCAGGCGGTGTTGCTTCCTTCGCTTTCGGAAACATTCGGATTGGTGATACTCGAAGCATGGGCGGCGGGCACGGCGGTGATTTCGAGCCGCACGTCCGGTGCGCGGCAGCTCATCGAGCACGGAGACAACGGTTGGCTCTTCGACCTGGACCGGTCGGAAAACTTTCACGCATCAATCGACCAGCTTCTGGGGAACCGAGACTGGCGATCCCGGACGATTGAAGCGGGAACCAAACGAGTCGTGAACGAATACGACTCCACCGTGCTTTCGGCCCGGATGAAACAGCTCTACGAAAATCTGATCGATGAAAAGCATGCGCTACGTTATTCTGCGTGACGACGACACGAATGCCCTGACACCTCCGGAATGTTTGGACTATCTCTATCGTCCCTTCCTCGAGCGCGGGATGCCGGTGAACCTGTCTGTCATCCCCGAGGTGCGCACAAACGTCCTTCAGCCTGACGGACAACCGGAAGGGTTTCTGATGGCCAGGACGGGCAAAGAGGCGGCAACCGTGCCGATCGGGGAGAACTCCCGCCTGATCTCCTACCTTACGGCCAACGAGGGGTATCACATCGTCCAACACGGTTGTCATCACGACTACCTTGAGTTTGAGCGGACGGACCACGACGAGGTGGTGCGGCGGCTGGAGCACGGCGCGCAACGGTTGCTCGAAGCGGGGCTGGGGAGGTCGCGTGTATTCGTGGCTCCTTACGACCGGCTTTCCCGCGACAGTCTGGCGGCGGTCGCCGGACGTTTCGAAGTCGTTTCGACGGGCTGGTTCGAATTGCGCGGACTGCCCTGTGCATGGTGGCCGCAATACGCGATGCGAACATTGCGGCAGCGTCCGCATTGGAAGGCCGGGCAATCGTTTTTGTTAAGTCATCCCGGGTGTCTGCTGTCGCATCGACGCCCGTTGGAAACGATGTTGGACGCCATTCGGACGACCGCCGAAAGCCAGTCGGTCACGGTGCTTGTGACGCATTGGTGGGAATACTTTATCAACAACGAGCCGGACAAGGCGTTCATCGATGTGCTGCACCAGACGGCGGACTACCTGGCCAGCGAGTCCGGCATTCGTGTGGTGACGTTTGAGGATCTCGCCGACGGTCGCGTGCCGTTGCATTGAACGACGCCGCAAAGCAAGGCGGGGAAGACTGGACGGCCTCCAAATACGGTAGCAGCCTCGTTACCTCGGCTGCTACGTTAGGCTGCGCCGTTTGGCTCGGGCTCAGTAAGGTCCGCGAATGTGTTCGGCTACGGAGTGCGTGTAGAACGTCGCGAGTTGTTCATGCACCGCGGGGCTCAATGGCGGCAGCGTCGAGGCGGACACGTTGCCGAGAACCTGTTGTGAATTACGCGCTCCCGGGATCACGGTGCTCACCGCTTCGAAATCGAGACACCAACGCAACGCCCACGCCGCCATACCCACGCCTTCCGGCACGAATGGCTTCAGCGAATCCGCGAGTTCCACGCCCCGTTCATAGGGCAACCCGGCAAACGTCTCGCCGACGTTGAAATACTGTCCGTCACGGTTGAACAGGCGATGGTCGCTCTCGGAGAAACTCGTCTGTTTGGTCATCTTGCCGGACAACAACCCGCTGGCCAGCGGCAGGCGCACGATGATGCCCACCTTACGGGCCAGCGCCGCGTCGAACAGAGTGTGAATCGGCTTTTGCCGGAAAACGTTGAAGATGATCTGGAGCGTGGAGACGCCGCCGTGCTCCACGCAAAAGAGCGCCTCGTCCATCGATTCGACGCTCGCGCCGTAGGCTTTGATTTTCCCCTCCTGCTTGAGCTCTTCGAGCCAGCCGAGCATTTCACCGCGCTTCAACACATCGGTCGGGATGCAGTGGAGCTGGGTGAGATCCAAAGCGTCGACGCCGAGCCGCTGCAGTGACTCCTCGGTAAACTGCCGCACTTGGTCGCGGGTAAAGCCATGCGGCCAGTTGCGCCGTCCGAGTTTCGTCGCGACGAAGACCTCCTGGCGGGCCGTCGGGGTGTCGCGAAGGAATGCACCGATGAGCGTTTCGCTACGACCGTCGCCATAGACATCCGCAGTATCCAGAAACGTGACACCGGAGTCGTAGGCGGCGCGCAGGGTTTCGCGGGCCGACGCATCGGTCACGTCGCCCCAGCCGGCGCCCAACTGCCAGGTGCCAAGGCCGATTTCACTCACGATGCGTCCGGTGTTTCCCAGAGGGCGTTTTGTCATGGTTCGTACGGTGCATCACAGGCTTGCCCAGGCAAGCCGGACGTCGCTTGCGCGCCGGAGAACCGACGGGGTGGGTGGAGAACGCCGCTCGTTTGGAGTGTTCGCCTACCTGTCGGCAGAGGTCCGGGGGGCTAGACTGGCGTGGCATTCAGCCCGTGCCAAAAACGTCCGACGCTTCTTCTTTTATGGATTTCCAACGTTACGAATCCAACCTGGCCAAGTCTTACGATTGCGGTGCCGATCAATACCGGAGGGATGACGAGATCGAGGCGCGCAGCGAGAATCATCAACGGCTGGGAGGCAACCTGCGCCGGATGTGCCGCTCGTTTCAGCAACCGGTGCGCGTGCTTGAGATGGGCTGCGGCACGGGGCGCTATTTCCACTGGCTGGAAAACACGAAACTGCTTGTCGGCACCGACATCTCGTCGGAGATGCTCCGTTGCGCGGAAAACCCGGTGCATGCCTCGCAGGTGACGGCGGGAGAGATCCGCCTGATCCGCAGTAATCTTTACGAGATGAACTTCGAGCCGGAGTCGTTTGATTTTATCTATTCGCTCGGGGTGTTCGGATACGGTGCGGCGATCACGGACGAGCTGTGCGAGAAGATCCGCCGCTGGCTGGCACCGGGCGGCCGGTTGTATTTCGACGCGCTGGAGCGGCGTGAGGCGAACGGGATCGACGGGATGAAGCAGTCGGTCAAATCGGCCCTGTTCCCCCTGTTGCCGGGCTCGATGCGCCAACGAATCGAGGCCCGCCGGCGAGAAGCGGTGCCGGTGTTCAACCATACGCGCGCCGAGATCGAGCAGCTGATGCTGGCGGCGGGGTTCGACGACTTTGTGATCTCCTCGAACGCCTGCCATTCGCCCTTGTGGACGGGCATGCACCTGGAGTGCTGCGCGCGAAAGATGATTGCGGGCGACGGCGGACGGACGGTTATGGATGGCTGGAAAACGTCGGCCACGGGGACGCCGGCCGCACTTTGAATACATTCACCTTTGCGCACAAAAAAGCGCCCGGCTTTTGGGGCCGGGCGCGGGAAGTTATAAATCAGGCCGGGAGTTCGACGTGCGGGTCGATGTCGGCTTCGTAGTCGATTTCCGGGAATCCGAAGCCGAAGAGTTTGAGGAACTCTTCGCGATAGCCGGCGATGTCGGTGAGCTGTTCCAGGTTTTCCGTGGTCACTTGAGGCCAGATCTGGACCACTTCGGATTGCACATCGGGCTTCATCTCCCAGTCATCGACGCGAACGCGGCCGGCGTCATCAAAGGTGAGGCCGCTGCCGCCATACATCTGGGTGCGGAAGAGGCGGTCGATCTGCTCAATGCAACCCTCGTGGGTGCCCTTTGCCTTCATGATCTTGTAAAGGATCGAGATGTAGAGGGGGACAACCGGGATCGCGGAGCTGGCCTGGGTGACGAGCGCTTTATTAACGGAGATAAAGGCGCGGCCTTAACCGTTTGTCTTGAGGATGGCTTCGATGGCCTTGCCGGCGCGCTCGAGGTCTTTTTTGGCGAGACCGATGGTGACGTTTTTGTAACAGGGCCTTGTGAGCTCGGTTCCGATGTAGGAGTAGGCG
>JANJTQ010000240.1 GCA_024711005.1 Opitutaceae bacterium
CCTTTGCCTGGCCAACAGTGAAATCCAAATGGGCGTCGAGTTCGATAACCACGGCCCGGTGCAGGCGCTCATCAACGATCCTCGCAACCTTCCGATGCTCGTCTACCCAAGTGTGGGCGCGCGAAACCTCTCCAATGGAGATCTCCAATCGGCAGACATCGGCGACCGCCAGCTCGTGGTTTTCCTCCTCGATGCAACCTGGGCCCTGGCCAAAAAAATGCTTCGCCTGAGTCCCTCGTTGCAACGTCTCCCGCGTCTGATGTTCACCCCGTCGGCCCCCAGCCGCTATGTGATCAAACAACAGCCGGTCGAGGGTTGCCTCTCCACACTGGAAGCATCGCACGAGTTGCTGCTCGCATTGCAACGCTCCGGCCTCGACCAGTACCCGTTGCCCGACCAACTCCTCGCCCTGTTCGCACGGATGCAAGAGTTCCAGCTCAGCTGCGCCCGCGATCCCTCGCGCGAGGGCTATCGCCGCCGTCCCTACAGCGCCCCGTCGGAACGTACCGGCCCTCAAGGCCGCACCGGTGCCCGGCGTACACGCGTGCTCAACCTCGGACAGTCCCCGAAAGAGTAGACCCCTGGAGTAGTCTCCGAGGCCTTGGAATGTAGCAACAGCAGCCTGCTCGCAGGTGATTTCAACGTCCCCAACATCCAAACCATCGCCTGCGCGCGTCGTCCAAACACAAAAAAGCCCGCCGGTTAAGCGGCGGGCTGAAATCGATTTGAAAGTTGCCTCGACCTTACTTGGCCTTGGCGCCACCACGCTTGAACTTCGAGGTGAACTTCTCAACACGGCCGGCGGTGTCGACGATGCGCTTCTCGCCGGTGTAGGCGGGGTGCGAATCAGAGGTCACATCGCGGAGGACGATGAAATATTCTTCGCCATCGATGACTTCCTTGCGGGGGGACTTCATCGTGGACTTGGTGAGGAAGCGCTTGCCGCTCGAAACATCGAGGTAACAAACGTTATTGAGGACGGGATGGCCTTCGGCTTTCACGTTATTAAAGAGGGATTTGGATTAACCTTGGCGGGCCTTGTAGCGAGGCTCGACCTTGTTGATGACGTAGATGCGGCCTTTGCGGCGAACGACCTGGCAGGCAGGGTGACGCTTCTTCGCGGATTTGATGGAGGAAACAACTTTCATAAAATTGACGAAAACACCGTTCGCGCGCGCCTCTGTCAACGGAAATGTTGGCAACTTACGACCCGGTCGACCGCCCATTTACGAACTAGTTCAGACTTGGATCGTCGGGTTCGTTGGCGAGCAGTTTCCATTCGTCGTCGATCTGCCCGAGCAAGTCCCGCCAGAGTTGTTCGTCGGGCGAATCTTCCAGCAAGTCCGCCACCAATGGGCTCACGACCCACGTGTCGCGCCGCAACTCGTCCTCAAGTTGCCCGCTCGTCCAACCCGCATAGCCCAGAAACGCCCGCATATGCACGCCTTCTTCCTGCATCAATTCTTCCGCCCGTTGAGGGTCGATGCCGAACATGAGCTGAAAGCCATCGTGATCCGGATGCGGACGCCACACGCAGAGAATCACCTGCGCAGGTTGCACCGGGCCTCCCTCGAAAAGAGGCACCTCGGCCAGCGGACTCATGGAAAACTCCGCACTCAACTCCCCCAGGCGCTTGCCGAGCGGACGATTGAGCACGACCCCCATCGCCCCCTCCGCGTCATGCGAGGCGATCAGGATGACGGTATGCTTGAACGTCTCCTCGCGAATCGAGGGATGGGCCAATAACAACGAACCACCAAGCACGGCGGAAGAATCGGAATGTCGGGCGGTGGACATCAGCGCAGAACGACAGCGAACACGGGTTTAGAGTTTCACGACTTTCACCTTCGCATCCTGCAGCAACGGCCCGACAAGCAGGTCGTTGTTGTAGTCATCGCGATAACGGATCTCCGCGATGCCGGCCGCGGCGAGAATTTTCGCGCAGTTGATACAGGGATAGTGGGTAACATAAGCGACACCGCCTTCCACCGGACTGCCGCGGCGGGCGGCGTCGGCGATGGCGTTCTGTTCCGCATGGACCGTCGCCTGCTCGCGGCCTTCGCGCAGGCGGGAGAGATGCGGCGTACCCGGAAGAAATCCATTGTAGCCCGCGGCAATCAAACGGTTCTGCCGGTCGCCCCCGCTCACGATCACGCACCCTACATGAAGGCGTTCACACGGCGAGCGCGTGGAGATCAACACGGCGGTGGCCATGAAATAATCATCCCACGAGGGGCGTTCGGTAAACTGTTGGGTGGCTTGGGCGATCAGGTCGACCGCGGAGCTCGGTTCGCTCATGCGCGCAATCGGTAGCCCGCGTTTTGAAAATTGCCACTCCGAATCCGCGTCTTCATCAACCCGCATGCCCACGTTGCAAGATCTCGTCACTTACTGCGATGAACGCACCCGGCGCTCCGCCTACAAGGACGCACCCGGCGCCTTCAATGGACTGCAAATCGCCAACAGCGGTCGCGTCACGCGCATCGGCGCCGCCGTCGATTCGGGCGTCGTTCCTTTTCGCCAGGCGGTGGCGGCCGGTGTCGATTTTCTGATCGTTCATCATGGCATGTATTGGGACATGCCCCGTTCGCTCACCGGTCCTGCCTACGACCGGGTAACCACACTCATTCGCGGCGATTGCGCGCTCTACAGCAATCACCTCCCCCTCGACGGTCATCCCGAAATCGGCAACAACGCGCTCCTCGCCCGCCAGCTCGGCCTCACTCCCGACCGCCCGTTTCTCGTGAAGGACGGCGAGTCCATCGGCCGCATCGCATCCCGCTCGGGCCCGCGCTCGGCGTTGCGCGCACAACTCGAGTCGCTCTACGGCCGCGTCATCGCCATCGAATACGGTTCCCCCGCGCCGTCTTCCGTGGCGTTTTGCAGCGGCAGTGGAAACAGCGCGATTCCCGAGCTGTTGCCCGCAGGCGTCGACACGCTCGTCACCGGCGAACTCCGCGAGGAATGGTTCAACGTCGCGCAGGAACAGGGCCTCAACTTGTATCTGTGCGGACACTACGCCACCGAGGTTCATGGCGTGAAGGCGCTCGCCGCCGAACTCGCCGCCAAATTCGACCTGCCGTGGGAATTCATCGCGACCGACAATCCGCTTTGATTTCGGCCGCAAGTTCGCAACAGTCCGCACCCAAGCGCCCATCCACCATGAAGAAAATCGCCATCCTCAACGGCCCCAATCTCGACCGCCTCGGCAAACGCGAGCCCGAGATCTACGGCCACACGACCCTCGCCGACCTGGAGGCATCCCTGCGCGCGGAGTTCGGCGCGACGACTTCGCTTGATTTTTTCCAGTCCAACCATGAGGGCGCGCTCATCGACAAGATCGCTTCGCTCGCCGACGCAAAGTTCGACGGCATCGTGATCAACGGCGCCGCGCTCACCCACACCAGCGTCGCCCTGCGCGACGCCCTCGCCGGCGCTCACTTGCCCGCGGTCGAGGTCCATATCTCCAACATCTACAAGCGCGAAGAATTCCGTCACACGTCGCTCACCGCTCCCGTGGCCCTGGCGGTCATCAGCGGACTGGGGCTTGAAGGCTATTTCGCGGCGGTACGATTTCTTCTGAAGCGGTGAACCACTCCCCTGCCCCCGGCGAAGCGCGGTGGTTTGTCTGTCACACCAAGCCCCGTTGTGAAAAAAAGTTCTCCGCATTGCTGACCGCGGAGGGCTTCGAACATTACCTGCCGCTGATCGAGAGCGTGAAGCGCTACGGCAAGCAAACGAAGCGTTTCACCAAACCGCTGTTTCCCGGCTATGTGTTCGCGCGGATCGTCCTCGAAAACAAGGCCCGCATTTATCAACAGGACCTGCTTGCCCGCGTCATCCCGGTGGGCGACGAAGCGCTGTTCTTACGCCAGATGGAAAACGTGCGGACCATCGTGGCTTCGGGCGTCGAACTCACCTTGCGCCCGCTGATCCGGCGCGGCACCCGGGTGCGCGTGGTCAGCGGCCCGTTGTGGGGCCTCGAGGGCGTGGTCGACGATCCCGCAAATCCCAGGGGAATCATCGTCGCGGTGGATGTGCTCCAACAAGGCTTGCACGTGCGCATGGCGCTGGAAGACGTGGAACCCGTGGACTGATATTCGTACGTGGGAGCGTTTCGAGCGTGAGCGACAGTCTGCCACTTGCTCGCGATTCGCCGATTTACGCAACGGACAAACCCGATCCCCGAGCGTCACCGTGCCAGCGAATACAGCCACGCCGCGTGGGCCGCGTGCATCGTCACGCAGGCCGCCAGCGCCGCGGCCGTGTCATCGATCGTCACGCCCCAACCGCCGGGCAAATCCTGCAGTTTTTTGATTCCAAAGGGCTTGATGATATCGAACAGCCGGAACAACGCGAAACCCGTCAAAAACACCGCCCAGTTGGGCGCCACGGCATCAAACCGCGTCCATCCGATGAAGCACAGCGGCATGGCGACGAACTCATCGAGGACCACCTTGCCCGGGTCGCGCTCACCCAGCCGAAACTCCGCCTCGCCGCAAATCGCCACCGAAAAATAAAGCCCGGCAAGGCTGAACAAGATCAGACCGAAATCACCGATTCGCCCCGCGAACAGCGTCGTAAAATACAATAATCCCGCCACCGAACCCCAGGTGCCGGGCGCTTTGCGCATGCGTCCCACCGGCCCGAGTGTCGCGCACGCAATCACCCAGGTCGTCGGCAAAAACCGCGGCCAGACTGGCTGTTTCAGCGAGCTCATTTCATGTCATCGAAGACGACTCGATATTTCACCATGTAGCCCCAACCCGAGCGCACCGTGAAATACACACCGAGCAGGAACAGTCCGAGTCCGACATAGTGAACCCACTGGCCAAACTGCGACACATCGAAGGGCAACATCCCCGCGATATCCGCTTCCAACATCGGCACGAACAACAAAAAGCCCACCGAGATCAATTGCGTAAGCGTCTTGGTTTTCCCTCCGCGCTCCGCCGCCACAACCACTCCCTTGGCCGCCGCCATCATGCGCATGCCCGAGACCATGAACTCGCGGCAAAGCACGATCAGCACGAGGTAGATCGGCACGATATCCCTTTCCACGAGCGCGATCATAATCCCCAGGACAAAGATCTTGTCCGTCAACGCATCCATAAACTTACCGAAAATCGAAATCAGTTTCTGCTTTCGGGCGATGTAGCCGTCCAGCCAGTCGCCGACCGCCGCCGCAATAAACAGCCAGAACGCCAGCGTCGCCGCGCCCGTCCACTGCTGATACATCAGCCACACCACCACAAACATCAGCGGAATACGCGAGAGGGTGATGATATTGGGCAGGTTCATGGTGGCGGTCGGTGGATTGCGCCGAAGACAGTGACGCGCCTTGGCAAAGGCAACCCCGTAAACGCAACGATTTGGTTCTCGCCGCGCGTCCGTCGCTCCGATGATGGTGAAGCTCATGCGTCACTGCATTTATCCCGGAACGTTCGATCCCCTCACCAACGGACATCTCGACGTCCTCGACCGCGCGGCCCGCCTCTTCGACCGTATCACCGTCGCGATCGCCCACAACCCCGGCAAGGGGCCCGTTTTTTCCCCCGAGCAGCGCCTCGAACTGGTCCAGGCCAACCTGGCCAAATATCCTCACGTCACCGCGACCATCTTCGACGGACTTCTCGTCGAGTTTGCGGTCGCTCAAAAAGCCGACGCAATCATCCGCGGTCTTCGCGCCCTCTCCGACTTTGAGTTCGAGTTCAACATGGCGTTGATGAACCGGCACCTGCAGCCGAAAATCGAAACGCTCTTCGTGATGCCGCACGAGCGGTTCAGCTACACCAGTTCTTCACTCGTCAAACAAGTTGCCCGCTACGGCGGCGACATCTCGCATTTTGTCCCGCCGAACGTCGCCGCCGCGCTCACGGCCGCGTTCCCGAAGACGACATGACCGGTAACCGCACCCTGCGGTTTTTTCTCGGCGCCGCCCGGTAACATCCGCGCGTTTTGCGCGTCTCCGCGGATTCAGGCGTTGCATCGCGTGCCGCACAGCGAGGTAATTTTCGACTCCCCGCGTGCATCCGCCCGCCTGCCCGTCCTGCGATTCCCTGTTTCTTTCCCTTCATGGCGACCTCCCGCTCCTCCAAACTCTGGCTGATCATCGTGATCGTCGCCGCCCTCGCCGGCGGTGGATACTACTTCGCCAAGCGCAACGCCCCGAAGCCGACCTCGTTCATCACCACCAAGGTCACCCGCGCCAACATCATCCAGACCGTCACCGCCACCGGCGATCTCCAGCCCGTCTCCACCGTCGAGGTGGGCTCCCAGATCTCCGGCCTCGTCCAGGAGGTGCTCGTCGATTTCAACGACTCCGTCACCAAGGGACAGGTCCTCGCCCGCATCGACCCGGCCACCTACGAATCCCGCCTTCGCCAGTCCCAGGCCGAACTCGCCAACACCCGGGCCAACCACGATCTCGTCAAGCTGAACGCCGATCGCATCCGTTCCCTGCATGCCGGCAATCTGGTTTCCCAGCAGGAACTCGATCAATCCATCGCCCAACTCGCCCAGGCCGAGGCCCAGTTGCTCATCCGCAACGCCTCGGTCGAAAACGCCCGCGTGGACCTCGCCCGCTGCACCATTTCCTCGCCCATCGACGGTGTCGTGCTCACCCGCCAGATCGTCGCCGGCAAGACCGTCGCCGCCAGCCTCAACGCCCCCGTCCTCTTCACCCTCGTGGAAGACCTCCGGCGCATGCAAATCGAGGCGGCCGTCTCCGAGGCCGACATTGGCTCCGTCACCGAGGGCATGGCCGTCAACTTCACCGTCGACGCCTACCCCGACCGTCGTTTCCGCGGCACCGTTCGCCAGATCCGCAACACCCCCGTCCGTGAACAAAACGTCATCACCTACACCACAATCATCAACGTCAACAACGACGACCTCCGACTCAAACCCGGCATGACCGCCAACGTCGCCATCGTCATCCGGGAACGCGAAAACATCCTCACGCTCCCCAACTCCGCCCTTCGCGCCCGCATCCCCGCCGAACTCCTCGTCCCCGCCCCGGTTGCCGCCGTCGCCTCCGGAGAGGCCACTCCCGAACAAAATCTCAGCGCCCTCCTCGCCGAACTGGGCCACACCGGCGGACGCCCCGCCCCCGCGCTCATGGAACGCGTGCGCGCCCTCGCCGAGGAGCGCGGTCTCACCTTGCCCGCCCGTCGCGGCGGCTCGGACAACGGCAATCCTGTCACCACCCGCACCGTCTATCGCGTCACCGTCCCCGGCCACTCCGCCTTGGCCGAAGCCGTCACCGCCCGGTTTGGCATCACCGACGGTCTCACGACCGAGGTCATCGACGGTCTGGCGGAAAACGATGTCATCGCCACCGGCGTTCTCACCCCCGCCGAATCGACTGCCGCAGCCTCGTCCTCTCCCTTCGGCGGACCTCGTCGTCGTTGATCGTTCTCCCGTCGATGCAGCCCGTCGTTCACCTCCAGGATATCCGCAAGACCTACCGCAACGGGGACCTTGAGGTGCAGGCCGTCCGCGGTATCACCCTCGATATTCACACCGGCGAATTCATTGCCATCATGGGTGCCTCCGGCTCCGGCAAATCCACACTCATGAACACCTTGGGCTGCCTCGACCGCCCGACCTCCGGCCGCTACCTGCTCGACGGGGTGGATGTATCCAGCCTCAACCGCAACGCCCGGGCCGACCTCCGGAATCAGAAGCTCGGGTTCGTGTTTCAAGGTTTCAACCTGCTCTCCCGGACGTCCGCCTTGGAAAACGTCGAGTTGCCCATGCTCTACGCCCCGCGGCGCGTGTCCGCCCGCGAGATGCGCGATCGCGCCATGCGCGCCCTCGAAATCGTCGGCCTGGCCGATCGCCACGATCATCTGCCCAACCAACTCTCCGGCGGACAACAACAGCGCGTCGCGATCGCCCGCGCCCTCGTCAATGAGCCCCGTGTCCTCCTCGCCGACGAGCCCACCGGCAACCTCGACACCCGCACCTCCGTCGACGTGATGGGCGTTTTTCAACGTCTCAACGACCAAGGGATCACCATCGTCATGGTCACCCACGAACTCGACATCGCCCATTACTGCAAACGCAACCTCATCGTCCGCGACGGTGTGGTCGTTCGCGACGAGGCGGTCGTCGACCGGCTCCGCTCGGAAGAAGAACTGGCCAAGCTCAGTCACGCCGAGGCCCGCGCCAAGCTCACGCACGCCTGATCCAGCCATGCGCGCCATCGCCACCACCGTCATCTCTCTGCGTGCCCTCCGCCGCAACAAGCTGCGCTCCTTCCTCACCGCACTCGGCATCATCATCGGTGTCGGCGCCGTCATCACCATGGTAAGCATCGGCAACGGCGCAAAGGCCCAGGTCGAAGCCCAGATCGCCAGCCTCGGCCGCAACGTCGTCACCGTGTTCCCCGGCAGTTCCACCGCCGGCGGCGCCCGGGGCGGACTCGGCTCGTCCAACACCCTCACCGTTGACGATGCCGTCGCCATCCAGCGCGAAATTCTCGGCGCCGTCGCCGTCTCCCCCGAGCTCCGCCACGGCAGCCAGGTCCTCGGCAATGGCCTCAACTGGCGCACCACCATCCACGGAGTCGCTCCCGATTTCCTCAGCATCCGCGCCTGGAACATGGCCGAGGGCGATATCTTCACCGACACCGATGTCCGCGGAAATGCCAAGGTGTGCGTCATCGGTCAGACCATCGCCAAGCAGGTTTTCCCCGACGTCGATCCGATCGGCGAGGTCCTCCGCATCCGCAATATTCCCTTTCGTATTGTCGGCGTTCTTGGCGCCAAAGGCTTCAACTACTTCGGCTCCGACCAGGACGACATCGTGCTCGTCCCCTACAGCAGTTTCATGAGCCGCGTCTTCCGCTGGCGCCGCACGGTGAACAACATCCTCGTCGAGGCCTCTTCGCCCGAGGCGATGGAGCGCGTCCAACAAAACATCACCGACCTGCTCGTCCAACGTCGCGGCAACCGCGAACCTGACTTCACCGTGCGCAACCAACTCGAGCTCGCCGCCACCGCCAGCGAGACGTCACGCACCATGACCCAACTGCTCGCCGGCATCGCCTTCGTCTCCCTCGTCGTCGGCGGCATCGGCATCATGAACATCATGCTCGTGTCCGTCACCGAACGAACCCGGGAGATCGGCATCCGTCTCGCCATCGGCGCCCATGATCGCGACATCCGCCTCCAATTTCTCATCGAAGCAATGATCCTCAGTGCCATGGGTGGCATCATCGGAGTCCTCGTCGGCGTCGCGATTTCCAAAACCTTGTCGCACCTTAACGGATGGCCTGTACTCGTCTCGACCGAATCCGTTCTCGTTGCGGTGGCCTTCTCCGCCGCTGTCGGCATCGGCTTCGGTTTTTATCCCGCGCACAAGGCCGCCCGGCTCGACCCCATCGACGCCCTCCGCTTCGAGTAAAAAGGTGGCATGGGCGTCCATCCTGGCGTCCCTCTCATGATTCCGAAAGAGCCCCGCCCCTCGCACGCCCCACCGCCAAGATGCCCCGTCCGTTCCGCCTCTTTCTCTTTCTCGTAATCGTTCTCTTTCTCGGTCCTTCGTCCACCCGACTCCGAGCCAACGACACGCCGTCCCTCGACGCCGCCATCGCTCTCTTCGACGCAAAACGCGTCCCCGAAGCCCGCGAACAACTCGCCGCCATCGTCGCCCGCGAACCACGCAACGTCACCGCCCTTTGGTACC
>JANJTQ010000346.1 GCA_024711005.1 Opitutaceae bacterium
GCTGCGCAACGCCAACGGCGACACGCCCACGGCCAATGATCGTCGTCGAACGCACTTGATGGCGGCCACGTTATTTATGTCGGTCGGCATTCCGATGTTGGCGGCGGGGCAGGACTTCATTCGTTCCAAGCACGGTATTCACAACACGTACCAAATGGGCGAGGTGAACGCCCTCGATTACCGCCGCATTTACCGGTTCCCGTCCACGCATACGTATTTTGCCGATTGGATTGCTTTCCGCCTTTCCGAAGCGGGTCGTCTGGTCCGACATTTCACCCGGGCCAGTGAGCGTTTTTTCGAGTTCTACTGGGCGCATGACACCGCCGCAGCCGCCGTGCTCTATAATGCGGATCTGTCGCAAGGCCGGAGCCAATTGCTTTTCGCCATCAACAACACGCTTAACGACGTAATCATTCCATTGGGCGTGGGCATTGCCTCCCCCGAGTGGCGTCAGCTGGCCGACCATGAACGGTTTTTCCGCGATTCTCGTCCCTCCTTGGTCCGGCAGACGGTCGAGGACGAACTTTTTGTGCCGGCACTCGGCTGCGGATTGTGGATTCGTGAGGCATAGCGGCTCCGTCTGCAATAAACGCAGGGAATTTGTCAGCTCATGCGCAGCCAAAACCCTTGCCAATGAGGGGGGCGACCTCTTCATTGGCCATCCGTGCCCACGCGGCACGTTCAACTTGTATTAGCAATCCAACCAATAGAAACGGAATCCTCCCATGGCAGTAAAAGTCGCAATCAATGGTTTTGGTCGTATCGGTCGCCTCGTGTTTCGGGCCCTTGTTGAACAAGGTTTGCTCGGCACCACCCTCGACGTCGTCGCCGTCGGTGACATCGTCCCGGCCGACAACCTCGCCTATCTCGTCAAGTACGACTCCACCCAGGGCAAGTTCCAGGGCACCGTTTCGTCCAAGAAATCCTCCCCCGACAAGGCCGAGGACGACGTTCTTGTGATCAACGGCAAGGAGATCCTCGTTGTTTCCGCCCGCACCCCCGCCGAGCTCCCCTGGGCCAAGCTGGGCGTCGATCTGGTCATCGAGTCGACCGGTCTCTTCACCGAGGCTGAGAAGGCCAAGGGCCACATCACCGCCGGTGCCAAGAAGGTCATCATTTCCGCTCCCGCCAAGGGCGAAGACATCACTGTCGTGGTCGGCGTGAACGACGACAAGCTCGACCTCTCCAAGCACAGCATCATCTCGAACGCCTCCTGCACCACGAACTGCCTCGCGCCGCTCGTCCACGTGCTCCTCAAGGAAGGTTTCGGCCTCGAGGAAGGTCTGATGACGACCATCCACTCCTACACCGCCACGCAGAAGACGGTGGACGGTCCCTCCAAGAAGGACTGGAAGGGCGGCCGTTCCGCCGCGATCAACATCATCCCCTCCAGCACCGGCGCCGCCAAGGCCACCGCGCTCGTGCTCCCCGAGACCAAGGGCAAGCTGACCGGCATGTCCTTCCGCGTGCCGACCCCGACCGTCTCGGTGGTCGACCTGACCTTCCGTTCCACCAAGGAAACCTCCCTCGCCGAGATCAACGCCGCCATCAAAAAGGCGTCCGAGACCTACCTCAAGGGCATCCTCGGTTACACCAGCGACGAAGTCGTCTCCTCGGACTTCATCCACGACAAGCAGTCGTCGATCTACGACGCCGGCTCTTCGATCGAGCTGAACAGCAAGTTCTTCAAGCTCGTGTCCTGGTATGACAACGAGTGGGGCTATTCCAACCGCGTCGTCGATCTGACCAAGGCCATCGCCGCCAAGCTCTGAGCTTCGCGTTAGTTAACACTTAAAAATTAACCGCGAAGGACGCGAAGATGCGCGAAGTATTTTTCTTCGCGATCCTTTGCGACCTTCGCGGTTTTTAATTTCCCCTTTTCTCATGGCCAAATTCAAAACCATCCGCGACCTCGACCTCGCCGGTAAACGCGTGTTCATGCGCGTCGATTTCAACGTCCCCCAGGACAAGAAGACCGGTGCCATCACCAACAACGCCCGTATCGTTGCGGCGTTGCCGACGATCAAATACGCCCTCGAAAAAGGCGCGTCCGTCGTTCTGGCCAGCCATCTCGGCCGTCCGGACGGTCAGGTGATCGAGAAGTTCTCCCTCAAGCCCGTCGCGACCGAACTCGAAAAGGTTCTCGGCCAGCCCGTCGCCTTTGCCTCCGACTGCGTTGGACCCGTCGCCGAACAAGCCGCCGCCGCCCTCCAGCCCGGCCAGGTTCTCCTCCTTGAAAACCTTCGCTTCCACATCGAGGAAGAGGGCAAGGTCAAGAATGAGGACGGCACCTCCACCAAGGCCGATCCGGCCAAGGTCGCCGAGTTCCGCGCCGGTCTCTCGAAGCTTGCCGACGTCTACGTGAACGACGCCTTCGGCACCGCGCATCGCGCGCACTCCTCCATGGTCGGCGTTACGCTGCCTGTGAAGGCCGCCGGATTCCTCATGGAAGCCGAGCTCAAGGCGTTCGCCAAGGTTTTGGACAATCCCGACCGTCCGCTGCTCGCGATCCTCGGTGGCGCCAAGATCGCGGACAAGATCCCGCTCATCAAAAACCTCCTCGACAAGGCCGATAAGCTGATCATCGGCGGCGGCATGGCCTACACCTTCCACAAGGTGCTTCGCGGCACGCCGATCGGCGCCAGCCTCTACGACGCCGAAGGCGCAAAGATCGTTGAAGAGCTCGTGGCCAAGGCCGCTTCGCGCAACGTCGAGTTGATCTTCCCGGTCGATTTCCTTGCCGCCGACAAGTTCGCTCCCGACGCCAACACCCAGCCCGCCGACCTCGCCACGGGCATCCCCGATGGTTGGGAAGGTCTCGACGCCGGTCCGAAGTCAATTGAACTCTACCGCAACGCGATTCTGTCCTCCAAGACCATCATCTGGAACGGACCCGCGGGCGTGTTTGAATTCGATAAGTTTGCCGGCGCCACCAAGGCCATGGCCGACGCCATCGCCGAGGCGACCGCCAAGGGCGCGACCACGATCGTCGGTGGCGGCGACACCGCCACGGCCGCGAAGAAATTCAAGGTCGCCGACAAGGTTACCCATTGCTCCACCGGCGGCGGCGCCTCCCTCGAGTTCCTCGAAGGCAAAGCGCTCCCTGGAGTCGTGTTTTTGGAAAGCTGAGAAAAACCAAGGGCGGAACGGAAAAGGCCGAAAAAAATGAAAGGCTGAAGGGCTGAACCAAACCAGCCAATCCGCTTTCAACCTTCGGCCTTTTCCTCCTTCAGCCTTCGGCCTTATTCCTGCTTTAACCTTCAGTTTTTCAGCCCTTCAGTCCTTCAGCCTTTTCCATCATGTCTATTCGTAAAAAACTCATCGCCGGTAACTGGAAGATGAACAAGACCTCCGCCGACGCCGTTGCGCTCGTGCAGGAGATCGTCGCCGAAGCCGGTAAGCAGAATGACGTCGATATCGTCGTCGCTCCTCCGTTCACCTCCCTTGAATCGGTCGGCAAAGCCCTCGAGGGCTCGGTCATCAAGCTGAGCGCCCAAAACGTGCATCCCGAACCGAGCGGCGCCTACACCGGCGAAATCTCCGTCGGCATGCTCCGTTCGCTGTTCGCCAATTACGTCATCGTGGGTCACAGCGAGCGCCGCATCTACTTCAGCGAGACCGACGCCTTCATCAACCAGAAGGTCCTCGCCTCGCTCAAGGGACAGCTCAAGCCGATCCTCTGCATCGGCGAGACCCTGGCCGAGCGCGAAGGCAACCAGACGCTCAAGGTCGTGCAGACGCAGCTCGAGGCCGGTCTTGACGGTGTGAGCAAGGACCTCGCGACCAGCGTGGTCATCGCTTACGAGCCCGTGTGGGCGATCGGCACCGGCAAGGTCGCCACGACCGAGCAGGCGCAGGAAGTGCATGCGTTTATCCGCAGCCTCCTGGTGAAACTCTTCGGCGAGGCGGTCGCCCAGAAGGTTCGCATCCTCTATGGCGGCTCCATGAAGCCGTCGAATGCGCCCGAGCTTCTCGCGCAGAAGGATATCGACGGCGGCCTCATCGGCGGCGCGTCGCTCGAGTCCCGCAGCTTCGTCGAACTCATCAAAGCCGCCGCCGCGGCGAAGTGATGGACGGCAAGCGCCTTTGATCTGGTCTTCGCACGAAAAAAGGCGGCCCTTTGAATGGGCCGCCTTTTTTGTGAGGTGACGAACTTCGGACTCGGCTTTGGGGGTTATGGAACGGCTTCTTCCAGATTAAGGGAAACCCAGGCGTTGAGTGTTTCGAGGGCGGCCTGGCTTTCTTCGTTTTCCCGTTGTTTGAGCAGAGCGCGAGCGGCGTGTTCGGGGTCCTTGGCGAGCTGCGCGAAGGCGGCGATCACGCCGTCCTGCCGCTGAACGACCTTGTTCTGCTGGATGACGGTGCGGAAAAGATCCTCGCGAAGGGCGGGGCCGAGTTTTTTCCGCAAGTGGTCTCGATAGGCCTCCACGGAACCGTTGGGTCCCAGAAGGAGGTGACGGCTGTTGTCGATCACGCGACCTGCGTTCTGCTGCTCGAACAGGCCAAGGTCCACGCCGTTGCGCACACCGCGGATGTCGGGGTAGAACGGCTTGAGCTCATCGCTTGGCTCCACGCCGACGATGGCCGGCAGCCATCCGCTGGCGTTGGCAAAGAGCCGGTTGCCGCGTTCGGAGGTGAGGAATTGCAGAAAATCCAAGGCTTGGTCCGGGTATTTGGACTGGCGGGCGAGACTGAAGACGGCGCCGGTGGCGACGCTTCCTTCCGAAGGCAGCCCGGCGACATGCTCGCCATATCCGGGAGAACCGGGCTCGGGTATCGGGAGTTTGAATGTGCCGAGATCGAATTGAGCCTGGTCGCGGTAGCTGCCGTAGTCCCAGCTGCCGGTGAAAATCATGAGCGCGGTGCCTTGCAGGAAGCGGAAGCCGCCATCTTCGCGGGAGAGCTGTTCATAGCCGGGCTGGAAGAGCCCGCTGACGTCGCGCATAATGCTCATGCCGGAGACGAACGCGGGGCTGTCGACGCTCCATTCTCCGCGCAGGTAATCGGTGCCGAGCTCCAGCCAGTTGTAGATATAGAGAGGCGTGCCGCGCAGTTGCTCGGTGACCTTCTGGGTCTGGCTGCTGAAGAGGCGTTGGTAGACGCCGTTCGCGTGATATTTAGAAGCGAGAAAAGGGACGGCGGAGCGTCCGGTTTTTGCCACCTCCTCGGAGAAACGGGTGCAGACGGCGACGAGTTCCGCGTAGTTTGTGGGCAACGGGGTGTCTCCCAGCACCTCGCGCCAGAGCGTGCGGTTGTAGATGACCCGGTTGGTGAACTGCGAGACGGGCACCGCGTAGTAGTCGAGCAACTGCGGGTGGTAGGCTTCCCCGCTGGAGAGCCCGTCGATAAAGGTGTTCCGCCATGGGGTGTTTTCCAACGGCGTGCCGGCGTTGTAGGGATTGGGTTGCTCGACCGGCTCGGTGAGTGGCGTGAAATAGCGGGAGATGAGCGCCGCATCGCGGTTTGAGCGTATCTCGATGATATCCGGCGCGAAGCCGCCGACTAGCCGGGTCATGAACCATTGCGCGTAGGTGCGTTCGGGGACGGCGATGATCTCGATGCTGACGCCGGGATGCTCGTCCATGTAGGTGCGGGCGATCTTCTCGAAGGCGGCACGAACGGGAGGCTCAAGCTGCCAATGGGCGAGACGGATGATCACCTGATCGGGATTGGCCTCGTTGGCGGAGCGTTTCCAGATCTTGAGGCCGGCGGCCACAAAAACGGTGGCAAGCAGGGCGATGCCCGTGAATAGAAAGAAGCGTTCGCGGTTCATCGGGCGGGGGCGTTAAGGACGGCCAGGTAGCCTTCGATCGTCGACAGGCGGTCGTTACGGGGAAATTGTTCGAGGAACAGGGTGTAGAACTCGCGAGCGAGTTCCACGCGGCCGGTGAGACGTGCGAGATCGCCGATACGCACGAGGGCCTCGGCTCGCAGATTCCGCTTGGTGACACCTCCTTCGTGTGCGGCGAGCAAGTGTGCGAGTTCCGTCTCGTTGCCGAAATTGAACCGCCGGGCGGCCTCGGCCAGGAGCAGGTGCATCTGCACCTTGATCCCCGTGTCGGTGAACTTCGCGACATGGTCGGTGAACTCGTCATAACGACGGCGACGTTCCGCGGGATCCGTTTTCGAATAGAGGCGGATGACGGCCAGCTTCACCTGCGCGCGCTGGGCGACGGAATGGGATGGGTTTCGCCGAATCAACTCGGTGAAAATGGCCTCCGCCTTCGCAAGGTCGGGCTTGCTGCGTTGCTGTTGCTCGATGCGACCCTGCAGATAACGCGAGTTCCATCCGATGTCGTCATCCGGCGCTGCGGCGAACAACTCGCCGAAGATGGCGTAGGAACGGTCGATGTTCGAATCGGTGCGGGGCTGCACGTTGAGCAGGGAGACGGCCTCGCCGAAGCGCAAGGCGCGCAGGTCGGCGTCGGGCGACTTCTCCTCCTTGATGAATTCGGCATGAGCTTCGTTGAAAAAGCCGATGCTCATGTCGACCCAGGGGGCCGCGCCCGCGTTGAGCGCGGCTGAAACGAGGGTTGCGCCCAAGGCGTGGCGCACGCGTGCGCCCGTTCGATGGCGAGGGGGTGGCAGGGTAATCGTCATATCGGGATTCGACAGACGAACAGTCGCTTCGCGGATTGCAAGCGAGAGAGTTGCGATTTGGGTGCGGAGCCCGGGCGAACAGCGGCGGATGTCGCGGATGTATTCATCTCGCGCATTGACGCCGACTTTAGCGCGACGTTTCCTGCGTGGTATGAGTGACTCACCGGTGCCCACCGCGACGACCAAATACAAACGCATCGTGCTCAAATTGAGCGGCGAAGTTTTGAGTGGAAAATCCAACAATCCCATCGATGCCGGCGTTCTCGAACGCATTTGCACGCAGGTGAAGGAGATTCACGACATGGGCGTGGAGGTGTGCGTCGTCATCGGCGGCGGCAATATCTTCCGCGGTCTTCAAGGTGAAAAGCGGGGCGTTGATCGCACCACGGGCGACTACATGGGCATGCTCGCGACGGTCATCAACGGCCTCGCGATCATGGACTGCCTCGAAAAGATGGGCGTCAGCACGCGCGTGCAGTCGGCCATCCCGATGAACCAGATCGCCGAGCCCTTCATCATGCGCCGCGCCATGCG
>JANJTQ010000050.1 GCA_024711005.1 Opitutaceae bacterium
TGGCTGGGGGTGACGATGCAAGAGCCGGGGGTCACATCGGTGATTCCTTGCTCGGTGCCGGTGGAGCCCTCGGGCCAAAGGCTTTTCCAGATGGAGTGACGCCCACCTTAACAGAGTTCATGTTCGAATCCCGTCAGCAAACGCTGTTTTGACGCTGTTTTGACGGTAAGGGTGAATCCTCACGCATACGCAGACTAGGTCTGCCGAGGTTTAGATGCATATTCTCACCATGCTCGTCGCGGCGACGCTCGCTCAAGGAGCAAGCCAACCGCCTGATTCCGGGGTTCTCCCAACCGGGTTCTTCATCAAGAATGAGGGTCAATGGCCCTCCGATGCCCGCTACCTGGCGCGATATCCAGGTCTGGACGTCTGGGTCACGGACGATGGCCTCCGGCTCGATGCCTACCGAGAGATCGACGTCAGCGACGAATCCGACCCGGTTTACCGAGCCAATCCGACCAAGGCCAAGACGTACCAGCGGGAGCGCGTGGTGGTCTTCAAGACGCTCCAAGGCGCGCGGACACCGTCATTCCAGTTGGAAGAGCCGACCAAGCACCGGATCAGCTATGCCCTCATCGAACAGGACAAGGACAATCGGCCCTCGGTTCGCAACCTAAATGGAGTCGCTACCGGACACCAGTTGAGGATGGCGGACGTGTACCCCGGGGTGGACATGGTGCTCTACTCGGACAAGGGTCGCCCTCGGTACGACTTTGAAGTCAAGCCCGGCGCCGATCCTTCGCAGATCGCCCTGAAACTCGACGGTGGCAACTCGACCGCATTGGTCGGCGACCGTCTCGTGGTCCGAACCGAGTACGGGAACATCGAACACCGCGAGCTCAAGACGTATCAGGAAGACGCGCGGGGCTCATCGCCCGTCAACGCACGGTTCGCGCTTCGAGGCGACATGCTGAAGTTTGAGTTGGGCGCCTACGACAGAACCAAGACGTTGGTTATCGATCCCGTCATCGTTTCGACGGTCGTCGGTGGTTCGGGCTTCGATGAGGCGCTTTGCGTCGATCATGGGCACGCGGGAGAAGGCGACTTCAACTTGGGGATAAAGGTTGCGAATTTTGGCGGGCGGACGCCTAGCCCTGACTTTCCGGTCGGTGTGGGCCAATCCAATGCGCGCAGCGAAGGTGACGGATTCATCGCGACGCACTATCTTGGACTCGGCTACTTCGACGTGCACATCTTCCAGACGGTCTATGACGACCGAGTGACCGCGATCGCAGGTGCAACCAACTCGCCGAACGTGGCATGGGTCAATGTCGCCTCACCGACGCCATTCGCCTATCTCGTCCAAGCGCCGTACTACGGTTCGGTCACGCTTCTTGAGCAGCTTGATGCACCTGGCGGCGTCTACATGTGGGACATCGATGTTCGTACTCCGAGTCCAAACCTTCTTTCCTCGGTGGGCATGGTGCAAGGTCCGGTAACGGGTCCGTCCGGTGGGGCCGAGCCGCTGAACTCGCCGTTCGGCGGATGGGATGGTTTCGTCCACATGTTCAGCGCGACGGTGAAGCTTCAATTGTATGTCGGTGGTTCGGAAACGGACGGACTGACAGCGGTGGACGTAGACTTTCTGGACAACATCTTTGCTCCCGAGCCGGAGCGGACCATCGGGTTCGCCGGATACACCGAGTCGCCCGATCTCTCGTTTGCTCGCAACTCCTCCTACGCGGGCGGAGGCGACGCCATAGTAGGCATGGCGCTGTACGATTGGGCAATAGTGAACACACATTACGTCGGGGGAAGCGGGTACGAAACCGCATCGGGAGCCAGTTGGTTTGGGCTGGAATCCTTCACTTTCCCGATCGTGAACCTGGCCATCGTCGGGCACACGCGATCCCAGAATTTCCCCCTTTCGACGCCAGTCCAGTCCACACCTCCCACCCCGGGAGAGCGGACCGGCTTCTATGCGGTTCACCGGGTGGTTCAGGAGACCATCGCCAACGACATGTTGCTCCAAAGAACTCGATCGGGTTACTTCGGCGGCGTGAATAGTGCGACGACGCTCACGGATTGTGAGTACATCAACAACACCGCGCTCGCCGTTGTGGGCCACACCATCGGTACCGACATGACGACGACCCAGAACGCCTTCCAAGCCTCCCCGTCTGGCAACAGCAGCGGGTTAGTGGCCCTATTGGATGTCGGCCAAGGCGAGGTCATGCTGTCCTCGTTCTGGGGCGGCTCGGCCTACGATGCGTTCAACGCGATGAGCCCGATGCGGTCCACCTATCCGATTCCGGGTCAAGGGTTCTGGAACGCGACCACAACCTTCTATGCTGTCGGAGCCACCACGAGCGCGGACTTCCCGATCGTCAACAGCGATCAGTACTATGAAGCAAGCGGCGATGCCACCTTGGCGGCTTTCGATCTGCGAACGGCCCAAAAGGTCCGGCTGGCTAAGAACACGCTTACGGGAGTGGATCAGACCACGGGAACGGTGTTCTTGACTCTGCCCAACTACGTGGAAGATACGACGGTGCAGCTCATGTCCACCAGCAGCCGAGTGCAAGTCCCCACGTCCGTCGTGGTGCGCAAGGGCCAACGTACGGCTGCGTTCCCAGTGGCTACGCTGGACGTTCTTTCGTCCCAGACAGCGCAGATTGTCGCTCACGCACTGGATGCCACGGTGAGCACCGAGGTCACCGTCGGAGCGCCGCCGCTGATCGGCAGGTTGGTGTTCAACGGCGCAAGCGGGGCCAACGTGCCGACGCAGGCGACCCTACAGTTCAGAGAGCATCTGCGGCCGGAGGTGCTGATCGAGAAGGTTGTCGCGCTTGACGCCAATGGCAACTTTGCCACCGAGGCACCGAGTGGACGGGTCTTCGACGTCAGCGTCAAGGAGTCGGTCTACCTGAGGCGCACGCTCTCGCTGGACTCGCGCACCGACCCGCTGGACAATGTCCAGTTCGGGATGATCCCCGGCGACTGCAATGGGGACAACTCGGTCAATCTGTTCGACTTCCTCGTGTTGCGACAGGCCTTCGGCAGCGCGCCGGGCTCGCCCAACTGGAATGATCGAGCCGACCTCAACCGAGACGGGTCCGTGAACCTCGTGGACTTCGTGATGCTTCGAAGCAACTACGGTCGCTCGGGCGACCTGTAGGTGGCTCGGCATCCCTTCGGCGGCTCTCTGTCTGCCGAAGGGGTGCCCCGCAAATCCCTTGGACCAGAAGGTTGAGCCGCGATATGTCAAACTGGTCAGTTCCTATGAGTTCCAAAGGCATCACCTCGCGTGCGGAAAACTACAGCGACTGGTACAACGAACTGGTCCTGCGATCCAACCTGGCCGACTATTCGCCGGTCCGGGGCTGCATGGTGATCAAGCCGCACG
>JANJTQ010000146.1 GCA_024711005.1 Opitutaceae bacterium
TACCGCAGCACCAACGGAGGCTCTTCCTGGACCAAAGTTTCCGGATCCACCCTCGCCAAACCCGCCCGCGGCCAAATCGCGCCAGATGGCACCCTCTACGTCACCGCCAACGGCGTCGTCGCCAAGATGCCGCGCGGCGGCTCCCTCTCCGCCATCACCCCGCTCACCGGCGTCAACTACCGCGGCATCGCCATCGACCCCAACGACGCCTCCGGCCTCACGGTCTATGTCGCCGAGGCCAACGGCGCCGCCCAATACAACAAGATCTGGCGCTCTACCGACGGCGGCACCACCTGGGCCCAGCAGCACCAAAACCTCAACGACAACCGCGCCATCGAACGCGCCGAGCCCGACGGCACCCCCGCTCTCACCGGTTACTGGTGCGGCAACATCACCTCCCTCCTCGTCAACCCCGCCGACTCCGACGAACTCTGGGCCTGCGACTTCTTCGGCGTCGCCCGCACCCGCAACGCCAGCCAACTCGGCGGCTCCGCCGTCGGCAGCCAGGCCGTCTGGCACATGCTCCAGAAAAATCAGGAGGAGACCGTGGTCGAAGCCCTCAAAAATGCCCCCGTCGGTCCCGCGCTCCTCACCGGCGTCGCCGACGTCGGCGGCTATCGCTACGACGACCTTTCCGAACGTCCGCAAGGCTCGGCCGGCAACGTCTTCGCCAACCCGGGCGCCTCCAACACCAGCAGTCTCGACTTCTCCGAATCCTCCCCCGAGATCTGGGTCCGCGCCTGGTCCGCCAACAGCGGCCCCAGCGGCGGCAGCGGCGGCTACAGTCGCGACGGCGGCGTCACCTGGCTCTGCTTCGGCCAGATCGCCCATCTCGACGTGGCCCGCGGTCCGGCGGGCTGGGAAGAGTGGGACCTCACCACCTACCTCGCCGCCCAGAAAGCCAAGGGAGTGGGTGCCGTTACCCTCGTCGTCGCCTCCGGCACCGCCACCAACACCTCCACTGCCACCCTCAACTTCGACTCGCTGCAAAGCGCCGACCTCTCCCTCCGCCCTCGCCTGCTGATCAATGGCGGCGCCACGCTCGTCGCCACCGCCGACGCCATGGTCGCCGGCGCCAGCCCTTCCTCCAACTACGGCTCGTCCGCCACCCTCGGTGTTTCCTACGCCTGGGGTGCCGAAGCCAACGAACGCCACACCTACCTCAAGTTCGACCTCACCGCATCCCCGGTCATCACCTCCGCCGTGCTGCGCCTCCATCGCACCGCCGCCGCCACCGGCATCGTGCATCCGGTCGGTGTTTACGCCTGCCTCGATACCGGCTGGACCGAAGGCTCCCTGACGTGGAGCAACCGCTCCGCCCCCTACGCCAGCCGTACCGCCCGTCCGGCCAACACCCCGCGTTACCGCACCGCCGCGGGCCTCGACCTCGGCGGCGGCCGCGCGGCAATCTCCGCCACCAACCCCGATCAACTCGTCTGGATGCCCTACGGCAGCTCTGTCGTGCCGCACTACAGCCATGACCGCGGGGTCACCTGGTCTCCCGTCACCGGACTGCCCGCCGGTGTCAACCTCCTCATCAGCAAAGCGAACCCCAGCTACAACTTGATCCAGCTGGCCTCCGATCGGGCCGACGGCAGCTTCTACATCGCGCGCTTCGCACAGTCCGGCGGCCAGCACTACATCTATCGCAGCACCAACGGCGGCGAAGCCTGGTCCCACGTTG
Organism: Opitutaceae bacterium; assembly: GCA_024711005.1. GTDB lineage: Bacteria > Verrucomicrobiota > Verrucomicrobiia > Opitutales > Opitutaceae > Rariglobus. The sequence goes on from JANJTQ010000146.1 coordinate 1,685, forward strand.
GCACGATTCCCTTCACCGGCGGCACCTACAGTTATTACCGCAACCAAATCGCCGCCGCGCCCGCCGCCGGCCACGTCTGGGTCTCCGACGATGGCGTCAGCGGCACGACCAATGGCGGTCTCTGGAAATCCACCGACGGCGCCGTCACCTGGAGCTCGCGTCTCGCCAACATCCGCGCCGTCCGCCAGGTCGCCTTCGGCAAGGCGCCCTCCGGCTCGTCCTACGCGTATTCGGTGTTCTTCAACGGCTGCCTCTCCGGCGTGAAAGGCGTGTATCGATCCGACGACTACGGCGCCACCTGGACCGCGGTCGCCGACCTGCCCACCAACGCCGACATCGAGTCCCTCGCCGGCGACCGCCAGATCCACGGCGGCGTCTTCCTCGGCACCCACGGCCGCGGCGTGTTCCACTATCAACCCTGACCTCGTCCGCCCTAAAAAAAGCCCGGAGCTCGATACTCCGGGCTTTCCGATCGGATTGGACGCATCGGCCCCCCGTGGCGGCAACCGGCCTCGGCGGAACTATTTGGCCGGCGCGGCGAGCAAAGCGACGGCCGCCGGATGCTCGATCTCGTCATTCGCATATTTCACGTAGGTTTCGAGATGCGGACGGGATTCATCGACTTTACCGGCGCGGTGCAAAGCGGGGCCGGCATACCACTGAAAGCGATGATAGGCCGGGTAATCGTTGAGCACGGCGCGGGCCTCGCGGGCGGCCGTTGTCCAATCGGCTCGCAGCCAGGCGTCGGCGATGCGCACGCGACCGCGGTACATCGGATGCGTGCAGCGTTCCGCCACCGACGCGACCCACCCCGCCGGAAAGGGATCCGCGGACTTGAGCATCTCGGCGAGATCGAGGGCCCGGTCCACGGCTTGTGTCGATGGCGTCACCCAGGCGGCGAGAATGGCCGAGCGCAATTCCTTCTCGGCAATCCCGAGCGCCAGCTTGTGCTCGGTCTTCAGCCCGGCTCGCGCCAAGGCGGGCACGGTCAGGTGCAGCAATCCCGGGTTGAGCAACATCTCATCATTCAGGGTACGCAACGTGCGTTTGAGCGCGGCGACGTCGTCCCGCTGAAGATGGCGGCTTAGCATCATGACCGTACGGAAATAGGCATTGTCCGCGGCATCCAACGCGCGGATCGATGACTCAAAATCGACCACCTTGGCGAGCCGCACCGCCAGGTGAAAATTCTTAACGCGCAGGTAGCGCGCGGGGGCGGCCAAGAGGCGGAGCTTGATCGCCTCGATCACGTTGAACTGGCGCTCGGGGTTTTCGAGCATGGCGGCGAGGTTGCGCAGGCGTGGATCGTCGAGCGAGACGGGTTCGGCATAGTCATACCAAGGGAGCGGGTTCGCGCGCAGCCAGTCACGCACGTGCTCGGCAAGGCGGAGACTTCCTCCGAGTTGTTCGAAGCGGTCGTCAGGGTGCGATGGGCCTTCTGATTCGCAACAATGTGCAGGTTGGCGAGCTCGCGTTGCAGCAGGCGACGTTCCTCCTCCCCGAGGCGGCGCGCGCGATAGAGATCGGCGAGCAACTGGACGCTCAGCGGACGGTTTCCCGCGGCGTTGCGTGGAAAAACTCACCGCATCGGGATCACGACAGGCGGGCAAGAACACGTTGCCTTCCACTCCCGGGTGGTTTGCTTGCCGCAATGAAAGTGCCGGAGAGCGGTATGCCCGAAGAAACCTATTGGGAGTCGTTGTTCGATATCCCGCTCATTTTGGATCGATTAAAAATCGACCGGACCGTCGGGCATGTGGCCGAACTGGGCTGCGGCTACGGCACGTTCACGCTGCCGGTGGCCCGACGGATCCACGGCACGCTGTTCACGTTCGACATCGAACCCGCGATGATTGCTCACACCCTCGCGCGCGCCGCCGAGGAAGACATCAGCAACGTCAACGCCGCGTTGCGCGACGTGTTGGCCACTGGATTTGGACTCGAACCGGAATGCTGCGACGCCGTGTTGCTGTTCAATATCCTCCACTTCCCGCAACCCGATGACCTGATACGCAAAGCCGCCGCCGTGTTGCGACCGGGCGGTCGTGTGCTGGCGATCCACTGGCGCTCCGACATCGAGACACCCCGCGGCCCGCCGCTGCACTTGCGGCCGAAACCCTCCGACGCCCCACGATGGGCCGACGCGGCCGGATTGACAGTCGCCGAAGTCCTGGACCTGCCTCCGTGGCACTTCGGCGTCGTGCTCGCCACATAACCTCACCGGGCGGTCAACATTCGCACGTCTTTTTCGGCACCGCCTCAATCACCCGTCCGCGCCGGTCGAACTCGAAGCGACAGCACGCGTCCAGCATTTCTCGCAACTGCAACCGCGCCCGACGCACCCGGCTCTTCGTCGCCGTCAACGACAAGCCCAGCGCCGCGGCCACCTCCGCCAGCGGTTCGCCCTGAAACTCGTGCCGCACCAAGGGCTCACGATATTCCGGCGGCAACGTCGCCACAAACCGCCTCAACGTCGGCGTCAGGTCCACCGCATCCCGTCCTTCCAAATCCACGGTGTCCGGATCGCCCGGCTCGAAGTCGAGCACCGCATGATCGCGCCGGGACCGGTAGTGATCGGTCACCGCATTGCGGGCGATCCGATACACCCAGCCTTGCAACTTCGCCGGCTCACGCAGTGCCGGTAATCGTTTTTGAATACGCACGAAGACTTCCTGCAACAGGTCCTCGGCATCCGCCTCCGTGCGCGTGCGCGCCCGTAGAAATCCGCGCAACGGCTCCGCCAGCTCTCGCCACAAACCGGCCACCGCGTCGGTGGCCGGCGGAATTGCCGTTCCGACGTCATTCATGAACTTCGCATCCCTCGCGTTCCTCATTTTTGCGTTCTCGCACCTTTGCGTTAAAATTCCCCGCGTCCACCCAGCCGTAATCTCACCCGCAACATGTCGGCGCGCAACAGGTCCGCTCGCCACCCGGTTTCACCGCCGTCACCTCCCCCGCAAACACCTTGGTTTCGAACCCGCGTTTCGACTCCCAACTCGTGATGATCGCATCGCTGTTGCCCTTCGGTTTCACCTCGATGTCAACGAAGCCCGCATCCTTCAGCGTCTTGACCAGCTCGGACAGCAACGTCGCTCCCGCCAGACATCCGCTGTGCAACGCAAGATCGCGCGTCACCTCCTCCGACAACGCCTCGCGCGCCACCACATCCGACACCGCGATCCGGCCTCCGGGCTTCAAGACGCGAAACGCCTCCTGATAGACCGGTCGTTTGTCCGGACACAGATTGATCACGCAATTGGAGATAATCACGTCCACCGTCGCATCCGCGACCGGCAGCGCCTCGATTTCACCAAGACGAAACTCGACATTCGCATAACCGCCCTGCTTCGCATTGGCCCGCGCCTTGGCAACCATTTCCGGCGTCATATCGACGCCGATCACGCGTCCCGTCGGCCCCACCGCACGCGCCGCGATAAACGCATCGAAGCCTGCCCCCGCTCCAAGATCGAGAATGGTCTGCCCGGCTTTCAAAGACGCCAGCGCCACGGGATTCCCACAGCCCAACCCGAGATTTGCGCCCTCGGGCACCGCGCCGATTTCATCGGCGGAGTAACCCAATGTCCGCGCCTGGGCACCGGCACCGCAGCAACTGCCGGTCGTGCTCTCGGTTGCGTCGGTCGTACAACACGCGCTGGTCAACGTCGCCTCGCCTTTTGCGATCGAGCCATAACGGCGGCGCACTTCTTCACGGAGGGTTTCAGGATTGGGAATATTGGGATTGGCTGGGTTCATACTCCCTTAAAGACGGAGCAACCCGCCAAAGGACGCAGAAAAAACAGAGCCTGCGTCTCCGCGGTCCCTCACTTTACAACACCCACTGCCCGGCTCCGGCGGCGAGGAGCACGACCAACCACGCCGGCACTTTCCAGCGCTCCAACAACGCGAACCCGACGACCGCGGCCACGATATCGGCGATACCCGTAATACCTTCCTTCGCCACCGGATTATAGAGCGCCGCCAACAACACGCCGACCACCGCCGCATTGGCCCCGCGCAAGGCCGCCTGACTCCACGCCCGGCCTTTCAACAATTGCCAAAACGGCAGCGCCCCGCCGATCAGCAGCCATGCCGGCAGAAAGATCGCCAGCAGACCGCCCAGCCCGCCGAGCCATGCCTGCGGCCCTCCGTGGATCATCGCCCCCAGATACGCCGCGAAGGTGAACAGCGGCCCCGGCACAGCCTGCGCCGCACCGTAACCCGCGAGAAACGCATCGTCGCCCACCCACCCCGTCGGCACCACTTCGGCACGCAGCAACGGCAGCACGACATGCCCGCCGCCAAACACCAGCGAACCGGCGCGATAGAATCCGTCTAAAATCGCCAGCGGCCTCCATCCCGTCGCAGCCGCCGCCATGGGCAATACCACCAGCAGCACCGCGCACACCGTCAACGCTCCCGCCGCCCACAGATGATGCCTCGCCAGTCCGGAGCCATCGACTCCGCCCGCCGGCACCGTGCGGCGATAAAGCAACCAGCCCGCGATCGCGCCCGCCGCGATCACGCCGACTTGCGCCGCCGCCACCGGCAACGCGATCACCGCCGCGGCCGCCGCCAGCCCGATGGCCAGCCGCGGAAGGTCCGGACACAACTTGCGCCCCATGCCCCACACCGCCTGCGCCACCACCGCCACCGCCGCCAGTTTTAGGCCATGCAGCCAACCGGCCTTTCCGAGGTCGCCCATCACCGCCACGCCATACGCGAACGCGATCATCAACACCGCCGAGGGCAGCGTGAAACAAACCGACGCCAAAAATGCCCCCGCCAATCCACCGCGTCGCATTCCGAGTCCAAATACCGTCTGGCTGCTCGCCGGCCCCGGCAGAAACTGGCACAGCGCGACGAGGTCGGCGTAGGCGTCCTCGCCCAACCACTTTCGCCGCGCGACAAATTCCTCGCGCAGATAACCGAGATGCGCCACGGGCCCGCCAAACGAGATACAACCGAGCCTGAGAAACGGCCAGCCAATGTCCGCCCAAAGACCGCGCTTTGGGCCGGCCGCCGTCTCTTCCGTGGAATGGGAATCTGTCATCGTCGACGATGACCATAATTCAGCCGCACGAGCTCAAGGCCCAAAAACAATCGGCGGGCCTGCTTGCAGGCGATTTTATGGGAGCGAGCTTGCTCGCGAGGATCGGACTCGCGAGCAAGCTCGCTCCCACCTCCCCAACCAGCGCCTTCCCGCAGGTCTCCGCCTCACGACGGCACAAAAGCCC
>JANJTQ010000181.1 GCA_024711005.1 Opitutaceae bacterium
CCTCCATACCAAGAATCGGCAAACTCTGGCTGAAACGACCAGGGATCAATCAACAACAGGCGCGATGGACGGACCGTGCGCACTATCTCTGAGGAGAAATCCCCTTGCCATACGCCAATCTCGCATCCCGCCGACCGCTGCGGCAGGACCCGCAAAAGAAAATTGCGGTAATCACGACCGCGCAGGCGATCCCAGAGGGCGAGGCAGTTTTCACTGAGATTAACCGGACGTTGCATAGCTCGTTTAGACTCGGTCGGCGATCTCGCGCTCAAGTCGCTGGAAAAAAGCCCAGCCCGACAGCAACACCGCCATCGATATGCCTGCACCGATCAACAGCATCGAGACAGCCGGTGGAGCGGATCCCAACCATCCCGTGCGAAACAATCCGATGATTCCAACCATCGGATTCAGCGCAAATAGCAGCCGCCAATGTTCAGGTATGAGCGTAATGGTATAAACGATAGGCGATGCATACATCCACACCTGCAGCATAAAAGGGGCGGCGTGGACAAAATCCCGATAGCGCACGCTCAGGGCGGACAACCACAAACTCGTTCCCACGCCTAGCATCACCGTGAGCACCGTAGCCGGCAACAGAAGCAGCATTTCCCAACTCGGTTTCAATCCGTGGAACGCGAGCAGGACGATCATCACACCGCAAGTGACCAGAAAATCCAGCAACACCGCGGCAGCGGCCGCCATCGGCACTAGCAAGCGAGGAAAATAAACTTTGGTGATCAGCTTCGCCTCACTCACTAAACTCCCCCCAGCTCTCTGCACGACGCCGGCAAATAACTGCCAGCCCGTAAGACCGGCAAAAACGAAAAGTAAATACGGTGTTCCATCACTGGGAACCTTTAAAAATCGGCCGAAGATCAGGGCAAACAACAGGCCGGCCATCATCGGCTGGAGCACCACCCATACGATTCCCAGTGCCGTCTGTTTGTAGCGCAGCTTAATATCGCGCAGCGCCAGCATCACCAGCATATCACGATATTCCCACAGCTCGTCTAATCGCAATGCCGACCAGCCACGCGAAGGACGAATGCGAATAAGGGGGGTATGAGCGTTGTCATCCATCAATCTCAGCGACACTGCAACCCGAGAGGCACGGGTCAATCCTGCCCGTCGTCGTGCTCGGCACGGACAAATATCTCGTCGGATTCCCGCGTTAGATCCACGAACCCACCCATATCACGGCTGCCGGCGCACCACGGCTCACCTCAATCTGTCATGGCGTTCAGGTTATCAAAACTTAATGAACGATCCCACCGTTCATCCCCTGTTATCACGAGGTTCGCACCATCCGAACCATCGTGCACCGAGTGCGTGCCACACGTAGCACACACCTAGATCATCAACGTCCATGACTGCGGGGGAAATCGGACATCTTTCTTGCATAAACGAGGCGCGACACCTTTTCCAATGGCTCCGTTCGTGCGTGACGCCGCCTGCAGCTGTTGCCGGTTACTGACCCGACCAATACCGCCCCTCGATTGCATCCAACCGAATGAATCCCGTCATCCTGCAGGACCCCGTCCCTACACGCACCACGCTACTCCCGTGGACGGTCGTGATCGGCGCGTTTACCTTGGGTCTGCTGCGGCTGGGCGGACTCGTGCGAGACGCCTCGATCAACGTGCTTTACGCCGACCAGTGGGACTTTCTCTCACCGCTTTTCCTCGGCCAAGGTCCCCTCGCCTGTTTTCTCTATCAACATGGGCCGCATCGGCAGGGTTTGGGCGGGGCAATTCAGTGGGCGCTCTACAACACGACTTCGTGGGACGTACGGGCCGAAGCATGGTGCGAGGTCGTCGTACTACTCGTCGGTGCCCTCGCCGCGACCGCGGTGGCGGCCCGCCTGCGCGGACGCCTTTCGGCGTTCGATGCCATTTTCCCGCTGGTCATCCTCAGCCCGCTTCACTGGGAAACCATCCTGCTCACCACCAACCTTGCCCATTCGATCCTGCCCCTCGGCCTGCTGTTGCTGCTCTGTCTCGCGTGGCTGATTCGATCGTCGCCCCAAAGACTCGCAGCGGTCGGACTCATCGCGGGAATGTGTATCTTTACCGGCTTTGGATTCTGCGTGGCCTTCCCCGTAATCGCGGTCGCTCTTGCAATGCTCGGCAGCTCCACCCCAACAAGTGCCGAACGTCGCACGGGTGCCGTGATCCTCGGGATGATTTGCGGAGGATTGGTTTTGTTTTTCATCGGATACCGGTGGGACCCGGCGATTCCCGGCTGGACGTTTCCCGTAAACGACTGGTGGAACTATGGCACGTTCGTCGGCTACATGATCGCGACACTCGTCGGACTGCGGGAGAAAACCATGCTCGCGGCAACCGTCGGCGGAGGTCTGTTTTTGATCATCCTCGCCGTGTTCGTCACATCGCTGGTGCGGGTGTGGCGAAGAGAGTCTCCGGACCGCTCGGCGGTCGTCGCACTGCTAACAGGCACGTCGCTCGCCTATGCCGGCCTCACCGCCTACGGCCGGCTGCCGGTGAATCTCGAAGCAGCTTTCATGTGGCGCTACACAACCCTGATGATGCCCGCTGCCCTGGGCCTGATCCTTCATCTGCAATCCTGGGCCATTCCCTCCGCATCACGCCAGGAGTCTGGATGTGCCAGCCTTGCCATGATTCTCGTCGGAGCGTCCATCACCTTTAACTTCACTCCGGATCGGCTGTCTCCGGCGCTCGCAGCCAGGAAACATCGCTGGACCCAAGCCTACCTCCAGACCAAGGACGCCGACCAAGCCAACGCCTTGTCCGAATTTTGGGTCTACCCTCAACCAAGCAATCCAGCGCATATCGTCGCGCGCCTGCGTTGGCTTGAAGAAAGACAGTTGTCCTTTTTTTCCACGACGCCCGCTCCGATCAACAAGCTCGCGGAGGAATGACGGCTTGGTCCTGCGTTCTCAGTCCGCAATTGAACTCATCTTGAACGCGTCGCACCCCGACCAACGGCTCGCCTTGGCCCACTGGGTTCCTTCATAGAATACCCGCCGAATGAAACTCTCCATCGTCATCCCCTGCTACAACGAGGTTCGCACCATCCGGACCATCGTGGACCGCGTGCGCGCCGCACCGGTGACGAACACGGAGATCATCATCGTCGACGACTGCTCGATCGACGGAACCCGTGACATTCTTCGTCTCGAAATCGCCCCCTTGGTCGACCGCATTCTCTATCATGACGTCAACCAAGGCAAAGGAGCCGCCCTTCGCACCGGCTTCGCCGCCGCCACCGGCGAGGTCGTACTCGTGCAGGACGCCGACCTCGAATACGATCCCAACGAATACCCGAAGCTGCTCGCGCCCATCGAGCGCGGTCAGGCGGACGTTGTCTACGGTTCCCGTTTCGCCGGCGGCGAGGCGCATCGCATCGTTTATTTTTGGCACATGGTGGGTAACAAGTTCCTCACCCTGCTCTCCAACATGCTCACCAACCTGAACCTCACCGACATGGAAACCTGCTACAAGGTCTTCAAACGCGAGGTTCTCCAGCGGATCACCATCGAGGAAAACCGCTTCGGCTTCGAGCCGGAGATCACCGCCAAGATCGCGAAGCTCGATCTGGTCATCTACGAGGTCGGCATCAGCTACTACGGCCGCACCTACAAAGAGGGAAAAAAAATCGGCTGGAGAGACGGTTTTCGCGCTCTGTATTCGATCATCAAATACAACCTTTTCCGCTGAACACGCTGCTCGGCTCACTGCGCAAACCGCCCATCGGACAGCAAGGCCCGGATCCGCGGATCGTCAGGTAGAACGTGGCTCAGCGCTTCCAGCTCTTCTTTGGCCTGGTCGACATGGCCAAGTTCAAGATTCCACGCCGCCCGCTCGCGACGCGTCGTCGCCGAGATACCGACTTCCTGCTCCTGGCGCGTCACCATCGATACCGCGCGCCTCAGATCGCCTCGCTTCAACGCACCGACCACTTGCTCGTGGTAGAGCGCGCGCGCCTGTCCCAAACGCCACCATGCCGCCCGAGGATATCCGGCATCGCGAAGGTGCACCGACCACACTTTCAGCACATGCGCCTGCTGCACCCAACTCCTCCCGAAATCAGGCTGCGACGACAGTCGCTTGAAGAACGCGTCGCTCTCGCGCCAATCCGGCAAAATGCTCCGACTGATCTCCGCAAGGAGCGCCGAAGAGAGCATCACCACCACCACGACTGCCGTTTTCACGCCAATGAGCCCTGGCTGCCTTTGAGCGAAGAAAACCAAAGCCCAGCCCCCCATCCCCACCCAATACACCGTATCCAAAAGATAGCTGTAACGGTCCACCGGCCAGGTGAAGCGCTCCGTCAATCCGAGACACGGAACGGATAGCACCAGCCATCCCAACGCCCATCCAACCGCCCGCGGGGATCGACGTCGCACGAGCAGCACGAGACCGGCCAGCAACAGAAATCCGCAGGCGGCGGGAATCGCCGGGGCGAGACTTCCGTTGAAACCGTATCGGTTGGGTGAAAATTCCCACGGTCCCCAAGGTCGCGACAGCAAATAGGCCGCCGACGCGGCGGCTCCACAGGCCCGATCCCAAAGGGGCAATTCCTGCAGTCCAAGCGCGGTCGAAAAGATGCCGGGATTTCGCACCCGACTTATCACCGTCGTCAACACGGCCACGCATGCCGGCACCACGAACAACATATGCTTCATCCACCACCTGCGCACCGTTGCCTCGGACCACCTGAATTTATGTTCGGGAGCACATTTGAGGAGCAGGCAATCCACCACGATCAACCAAACGCCATAGCCCACCACAATGGGGTACGTGCCATATGCCAGCAGTGCCAACAACCAAGAGGCGATTAACCACTTGCCCTTGTGGCCTACGTCCGACTCCGCCCATCGCAGATAGGCTCCGAAGGAAGCCAGCAGCAGACACGTCGCCAGCGGATAGCTGGAGCCCGTCACCCATGCGACGGGCTCGACCCGCAGAGGATGAAGCGCCCAGAACGCCGCCGCAAACCAGGCTATGAGGCCGATGGCCCCCGGACCTGCTTCAGGAATGACAAGACGAAGCGCACGAGTTCCCACCACAAAGACGAGCGCTGCGGAAACAGCATGGAAAAACCAACCGATTGCATGCCAGGCAGAAGGATTAAGCCCAAAAAATGAATGAACTATTTTACAGGTCACCCAATGCACCGGCTTGAACCGTAGCGCCTCGTCCGCACCAAAAAAACTCCCCACCAACGACCATGACCACGGGCCCAATATCAGCGGGTTCCCGGTCGCGGTGATATCGTCGTCCCACAACAAAAAATCGAACGAAAGCACCGGGTGAAACACCCACCCAACGAGCACCATGAGCCCGATCGCTCCGGCAAGGGAGAGGGCCGTTCTTTTTCGGTTATTTGAAAGCATGCACATCGACCGATCGTCACAAGTGCTGACCGCGTAGATGGCTGCACTCCAGCCCAATCCTATGTCCATCACGCACCATCAACTCACAGAACCGAACGCGCCACCGCAACCGCCCCACCCTCGGTCAACAACCAGTTAAACCGCCCCGCCCCATGAAATGAGCTTCCGTCTAACCTGTGCCGTCATAAGTTGGCCGACCTGATGCTTCTCCTCGGTTCCCCTTCAGCGCATGTGACCACCGCCGTCCGCTCCCTATTCATTCGACCTGGACGCAATCAACCGAGTGTCCGACACAAATCGACCACTCTGCCCGCTAGCTTCGATCCCCGCCCCCTTCACACATGAGCACACCATTGGGACACCTGTCCAAGGAGCACCTTGATACCATTCAGGCGCACTTCGACGCTCGTCCTGCCACGACCACGCCCGCCAGCAGAAGCTACCGAAAGCTGCTCGCCCATTACTATAATCTCCTGATCCCTCCGTCCGCATCGGTGCTGGAAGTCGGTTGCGGCGATGGCGAACTCCTCGTCCAGCTCAACGCCGGGCGCAAGGCGGGCATCGACCTCTCCGAAGCCCAGCTCATTCGCGCGCGCACCCGCATCCCCCAAGGAAAATTCTACACGCAAGCCGGCGAACTCCTCTCCCTTGGAGAGACGTTCGATATCATCATTCTTTCCGAAACCCTGGACCTCGCCGCGGACGTTCAGCGACTGCTGGAACAGCTCGCCTCCGTCTCCACTTCCGAGACACGCCTGCTGATCAATTTCCACAACAACCTTTGGCGCCCGGTTTTCACTCTCGGTGAATCGCTCAACCTGCGCACGCCGGTTCCCTCCGCCAACTGGCTCTCCTCACACGACGTCGAAAACTTCCTCGAACTCTCCGAGTGGGAAACCATCAAGCGGCAACCCCGCCTCCTCTGGCCAATAGACACCCCGGTTCTCGCCCCGCTGTTCAATCGCTGGATCGCCCCGTTCTTTCCGTTCGCCTGCCTGGCGGTCTTCACCGTTGCGCGCCTGCGTCCAAAAGCCGCCGCCCGGCCACTCTCCGTCTCGGTCGTGATCCCCGCCCGCAACGAAGCAGGTAACATCGAGGCCGCCGTTCTGCGCACACCGCAAATGGGAACCTGGACCGAACTCATCTTCGTTGAAGGTCACTCAAAGGATAACACTTGGGATGAGATCGAACGCGTCCGCGCCGCCTATCCCAATCACCGCATCACCACCCTGCGCCAGACCGGCAAAGGCAAGGGCAACGCCGTGCGAGAGGGCTATGCAGTCGCGAAAGGCGACATCCTGATGATCCTCGACGCGGACCTGACCATGCCGCCCGAGGAACTCCCCAAGTTCTACGAAGCCATTGCCACAGGCAAAGCCGAGTTCGCCAACGGATCTCGTTTGGTCTACCCGATGGACAAAAACGCGATGCAGTTCCTGAACATGATCGCCAATCACTTCTTCGGGGTCGCCTTCTCCTGGCTCCTTGGCCAACGCGTCAAGGACACCTTGTGCGGCACCAAAGTCCTGCAGCGTGAGCACTACCTTCGCGTTGCCGCCAACCGGGCCTATTTTGGTGAATTTGACCCCTTCGGAGATTTCGACCTGCTCTTCGGCGCGGACAAACTAAACCTGAAAATTCGCGACATCCCGATCCGCTACCGCGAACGAACCTACGGCACCACCAACATTCAGCGTTGGAGTCACGGCCTGCTGCTGTTCCGCATGATCGCCTTCGCCGCGCGCAAACTAAAGTTCGTATAAACGCCTCTCTTTAGCCGGACTTCTCTATGGCGCCGCCCCCCACCCTCGATCCGTCTCAGCATAACACGGAAATTCACGAAAACTTCGCCCACTGGCGGCGAAAGCCCGTCCTCCAACAGGTCTACGCAGAGTTCTACCGCGAAATTGCCGCAAACCTCACGGGATCGACCGAGGGACCCGTTCTCGAATGCGGTTCAGGTATCGGAAATCTGAAGTCCGTTCTGCCGGATGCCATCACGAGCGATCTCTTTCCGAACCCTTGGCTCGATCGCCAAGAAAACGTCTATTCGCTGACCTTCCCCGATTCGAGTTTGGGCGGCGTGGTGCTTTTCGACGTTTTCCATCACCTTGAATATCCCGGCACCGCTTTGGCCGAAATCGCTCGTGTACTCAAACCGGGCGGTCGCGTAGTGCTCTTCGAACCGGCGATGGGACTCATCGGTCGAACCATCCTCGGCTTGTTTCATCACGAGCCGTTGGGGCTCAACAAAGTGATCGCATGGGAGGCACCGCCGAGTTGGAAAGCGAGCGACAACCGCTACTACGCGGCCCAAGGGAACGCTTGGCGTCTGTTCGCCAAGGCCACGTTGGATGAAAAGCTCGCCGGCCGGTGGCGCCTTCACAACCGGGCCTTTTACCCGGCGATTGACTGGGTGCTCACCGGAGGCTTTCGCGGCCCCTGCCTGCTCCACCCGAAGCTCGTACCGGTGGCAAAGGCGATCAATACCTGCTTGGGCATCCAGCCTCGCCTCACCGCGGCACGCATGCTCGTCACATTGCAGAAACACTGACATCGGACCTCATGCGAATACCGAACGGTATAATCAATCAACGCACCGTCTCAATCCTGATGGCCTGTGCAACCATCGCGCTGATCGGGATGTATCTGCGGATCCACGCGAGCCTCCTCGCAACACCATGGCCGATAACGGTGAGGGAAGCTGCCTTCATTCTTCAAACCGAAGCCCTCCTGGACCCATCCGCTCCTCCGATGTATTCACCGGAAAGCACCCCGGATAATGTCAACCTTTACGGTCCCCTTTATCCTTTGGCAGCCGCCCCTCTCGCCGCGCTGTTTCCGAATCAACCGTACTTGGCGCACCGACTGACGGTTGCCCTCTTCTTACTCGGAACCTGCCTCTTACTTGGATGGGCTCTGGCAAAGCACTCCCGAAACATTGTTGGGTTTGCAGCCGCGGGCATCTTCTACGCCGCCACCGTGGCAACCCCATCTGTAGCCGCAGGCCCCGACACCTTGGCCACATTTCTCTATGTAGCCGCAATCGTTATATTTACCGAGACCGGACCAACGATCAAAGGGATAAGTGCGGCCATCTGCGTGGGACTACTCGCGCTTCTGGCAAAGCCCTATGCCGTCTGGATTATACCCTGTGTGATTGCTTACATTACGTGGGCGCACTCCATCCGCAGAGGAATTTACTGTGCGTTAGGAACCATAATCGTGTCTGCAATGGGGGCTTGGCTCGTCGCTACTTGGTGGCCCGAATACTTTTTTTCGGTTTTCCTGATCCATTCGGCATCAGCGAGCAGATATCCGGAGGTGCTAACCTCACAACTCCTGGAATTCTCATGGCTCAACTTTGCGCCGATTGCGCTGTTGTTGCTCTTGTTACCTTATAGACAGTTTCTCCGCCAAGCGTTACGGTGGCGTTGGCACTCCGGAAAGCTTACAATACCCCCTCTCGATCATCGGCCTACGTGGTGTGTATTCATGGCCCTCGCAGCGCTGCTACCGCTCCTATTATCCCTCGGATGGCACGGAGGCGCACACATCATCTACTTCAACCACCTACTACTCGCTCCTCTCCTCATCGCGGCACTCACCTTGGAGGCACAGGTCTCCGACCTTGGAAGATCCCTCGGCGCCAAACTGCTGGTCGTCGCCAATATTGCTCTCCTGATCACATTTATTCCCCCTCCCCCTCCGCTTCCGAAGGCGGTGAATCTCTCCAATGCAGGAAAAGTTTTGGTCGATCCGGTGCTCGAGCCTGTGAGACGCCTTTATCCGGGTGCCGACGTGGTGGACAATGCGCAAACCGAATACTGGATTCGCCATGCAAAGGAATACGGAAATAAAGACCGGCAAGCGCGAGCCAGACAATGGGAAACCAACCTCACCAACCAGCTGAACAACCGAGTCTATGATACTCTATTGCTGGCGAATCCCTACGCCCACTCCCGCCCCGCTTTACTTACCACCGAGGGCATGTCCGATGCGCTCATAATGAATTACGATATCCGGGGAAAAAAGACGGTCCCTGCCTATTTCCTGCCCTTTCGCAACAGAGAAGCTTACGGGATAGTTCCATTGACTTTGTTTGTCTTCAGCAAAAAGAGCGATGCCGATACACGTCGTGAGTAATTCAACACTCTGCACAAACCGATCGATGCGTCCCACTCCGGCGCTTCTAAGCCTGACGCTTCCGGTGTACAATGAAGAGGACTCCCTTCCTCATCTGCGCGCAAGCATCACGGACTGGTTATCAACAATGCCATTTCAGTGCGAGGTCGTGCTCGTCGACGACGGCTCCACGGATGGCTCGCTGAATCTCCTCCGTGAGTGGGCGGCAGCAGACAGTCGGGTTCGCGTGATTAGCTTTAGCCGCAATTTCGGACACCAAATTGCGGTCGCTGCTGGCCTCAGACATACACGAGGTGACGCCGTCGTCATACTGGACGCCGACCTGCAAGACCCACTCGACGTCGTACCGCAGATGGTCGAAAAGTATAAAACAGGCTATGACATTGTGTATGGGCGCCGAAAACAGCGTCTGGGCGAATCTTGGCACAAGCAGCTTACCGCCTGGCTCTTCTACCGAATCATGCGAGCGCTCGTCCATCGTCAGCTACCGGCGGACGCCGGCGACTTCCGCTTGGTCTCAAAACGATGCGTGGATGCCCTGCGCTCCATGCCAGAGGGACACCTTTTCCTCCGAGGACTGTTCGCGTGGATGGGCTTTCGCCAAACAGCCATCGATTACGTCCGCCACCCCCGATCCGCCGGGCAAACGAAATACAACTACTCCCGGATGGTTGCTTTCGCGGCCAACGCAGCCCTCTCCTTTTCACCGCTCCCCATTCGATTAATCGCCGTCTTCGGAGCCTTCGTCGCGCTGATTGGGTTTTCTTATGGCTTTTACAGTACGGCTCGCTGGTACTTCTTGGGCGACACTGTGGCCGGATGGCCCACCATCGTCGTCCTGATTACCACCTTGGGCGGCATGAACCTGGTGTGTATGGGAATCATTGGCGAATACATCAGCCGCATCTACGAGGAGGCCAAACGCAGGCCCCTTTATCTCGTTAAAGAAACAATTAATATCCAACCATGAACTCTCCCGACCAGTGGACACGTGAAGCCGAGTTTCATGATGATTGGGCGGCGGCGACCGATCCCGCGTCTGTCCTTGTTCGCGAAAGCGTCTGGGGGCCCACGGCTCTTGAAAACACATTTATTCTCCAGCGGCTAGGAGATCTCAAAGGTAAACGGGTTTTGGATATAGGATGCGGCTTGGGAGAAGCATCCGTTGCTTTTGCCATGCTTGGCGCCGAGGTTACGACGACCGATCTCTCTCCCGGCATGGTCGCGGCGGCAAAAAAGCTGGCTCAACACCACAATGTTCAACTGACAGGCCTCGTTGGCGCCGCCGAACAACTCGATCTCCCGCCCAACTCCTTTGACGTAATCTATACAGCCAACACCCTTCATCACTTGGCCGACATGCCGGCATTCCTCGCATCGGCTGCACGCCTCCTGGCTCCACATGGGCATTTTTGCTCTTGGGATCCCGTCAAATACAACCCGGTTATCAATGTTTATAGGCGCTTGGCCCATGCGGTCCGAACCGAGGACGAACGTCCCTTGGGAAAGAAAGATGTCGAAATGATTCGCCAGCACTTCGGACAGGTGACCACCCGGCACTTCTGGTTATTAGGGCTGAGTCTTTTTATAAAATATTTCCTGATAGACCGGATCTCCCCCAACCAAGAGCGCTACTGGAAACGTATCTACAAAGAGCAACCTGCGACCTTGTGGTGGTGGCGTCCGCTAGCGGCCATGGACAACATTCTTTTAAGGCTCCCCATTATTCGGTGGCTCAGCTGGAACATCGTAATTATCGCAACGAAAACCACGAAAAATCCGCAGGCATAGAATACCATCGGCTTTCTTTCGGCCGCCCCGCTTAAGGAAGCATCCTATAAACCCTGCGGGCATAGGCGTCGGAGTCTTCGTCATCACTGGAAGGAATCCAAGCAGGCGTCTTCTCGTCCGGTACTGAAAGGACTTTGGCTATGACGATTCGGTTAAAAGGATCCAAATGGAACTCTTTTAACGTCTGAAACTTGGCGCCCTCAAAGGCGGCCATGGTCGCGTCCCCCATCCAAGATCCGTCGGTGCTATTACGCTTATAGTGAAGGATCGCCACCACACTCTCATAAAGCTTGTAGTTTATCAGCGGCACAATCTTGGATCCGCTTTCAAAGGTAATCGCGGGATACCCTTCGTTTAAGTAAGGTAGCGCAGACCCTCCTATGATCAGGGTCTGCCTCCAAGGGTCATACTGCTTTATAAATTCGATGCTTCTCGCCAGGAGAAATGCAGGCCCGAGCTTATTGGTGGCCCTTGAGGCCGAGGCGTCCGAAGCAGCAAAAACAACCAGCCACAAACCGGATACGACCGCTCCCGCCCTGAGGTACTTTTCGGCCGTCAGAGGCGGCAAGGAAGCGAACAAGTGGATAACAACCCAAGCCAACAGAAACCAAAACGGAAGAGTAAAGCGTGACACCAGAGGATCGTCCCATTCCCCCCACCCGAGCCCTAATATTATCACCACGTTGGCAACCAATATGACACCCACGGTTCCTAGAGTCAGACTTCCCACACCAAGGCCTTTCCGCCGGGCAAACTCTCGACGGAGGACGATAGGCAAGCAGACGAGCGAAAAAATCCCGCCAAAGGCCAACAAAAGCGAATTGGTTCCTCCACGATCGGGATCAAACAAGTATGCCACCGCATGCTCGAGATTTGGTGCATAGTTTTTTATGTTCCAGAACTCATCCCGGGTAGTCTGAAAAAAGGCTTCAGACGAGCTAAAGACCCCATTGGAGAGAAGGGCGGGAAGTATAGCCAACGGCATAAGAACCATCATCCACGGTAACTCGATCAGCCTGCGGTCGCGTATCGACGTCAACATGGCGCAGAGGAATGGGACCGATGCATATAATAAGGACTCGTAGCGCGTGTTCGCCAAGAAGATCGCCACGAAAGAAACAAATATCAAATTTCGCTCCGACGACTCGGCGAAGTAACGCCAAACGCCGACGGCCAGCAACCCAATCAATGTCATATTTAGCAGATCAAACGCCCCGCTGGTCGCATTCTGAGCAAACAAAGGCACTCCGGCCAATAAAATACTAAATAACAGCCCCCCAGTTCGACCGCTCAAATTCGATCCCAGCTTAAAAGTGCACAAGAGAGCCACCCCGGCAATTAATCCGTTCAGTACAAATGCGTTCGATGTCCGATATCCCGAAACCGAATGAATCAGCGACAAAAGGAAGGGATAAAAAACCGGTCGCTTGTCGGCGACATAACTCAAACCGGTAACCGAACCATAAAATAATTTTCCGTCGGCCTGCCATCCAGCGATGTGCTGATAATGCATGCTACGAGAGATACTCAAAAGGACATGTTCATCATAATTTACTTTAAAAAGAAACCGCTCGTGAACCAACGAAAGAGCCCAGATCGCCACGAGAATCATCAAAACCCATCGCTGCCGCGCGAGCCACTTCCCCGCCAAACGATAATGATCCGTTTTATACAGGTGCCACGCAAATGCCACCGTTGTCGCCAGCAAAACCCAATAGGCCCAATGAAGAACCAAATATCCCATCCGCCCCGGGGTCAGCCAGAAGAAGCGAAGACCCAGCGCCACAAGCGCCGTGATGAGCAAGAGTCCGAGTTTGGCCAGTGCGGAAAACCTCATAATGAAAAAGCTGCACCTTGTGAGGTGCAGCTTGAGATGTAAAACTGAATACCAGGCTTACCGGATGGCCTTCGTGCCACCGCCAGTGAGGCTCGCGGTACCCATCTGTGCATTCTCGTCGAACTTGATGGTACCGTAGCTGCTGTTACGGAGCTCAAACGTCGCACCTTGCTGCATGTCGGTGCTGCTACTACCGCTGGCTGCCCAGCTATTGCCGCTGCCCAGTTGCTTGAGATATCCACGTTGAGTCGGCTCGGTGTGGGTATTCACGAGGAACGTAAACGGAACCTCGGTGACACCTTGCTCAAGGTAGTACTGAGCTGCGGCCGAAGCGACTTGGCGAGCGTCATTGATGAGGGCCTTCTCTTGCGAGGACTGACGAACCTTTTGGAAGGCGGGAATCGCCATGGCGGCCAGCAAGCCGATGATGACGACGACGATCATGATTTCGACAAGGGTGAAGCCCTTGTTGGAACGAATATTTTTCATATGTATCCTAGGATGTATGTTAAGGCTCAAACGCGAGCAGTGGACAGATAAGATGCTCATCCATCACTCCCGGCAAGTGGGAATTTGCTAATAAATTGTAAAGCAGGTGATTAACTAGGGTGTTTTACTTAATTTTCTTTTTGATAATCACCTTGTTCGGCAGGGTCTTTGTTTTTTTGGCGGAACCGCCCTTGGTTGCCGTTTTCACCCCCGGTTTCTTGGCGACCTTCACCACCGCCTTTTTCGTCACCTGTTTTACCGCCTTCTTCACGGCGATTTTTTTGGCCGCAGGCTTTTTCGCGGGGGCCTTCACCGCTTTCGGCTCGGCAATCAAATCGGCAACCTTCAGCACCTCGGCGTCCTTCCAGAGTTTTTCGAGGGCGTAGTTAGCCCGCTGCTCCGGCGTGAAGAGGTGCGTCATGATCTGGTACGCATCCACCACGGTCCAGCCACTGCCGTAAGTGCCCACTTCCATGCCGGCGATCGGCTGCTTGGCCGCATCGAGCACCCGCTCCACCTCAATACGCAGCGCCCGCAGGTGCGGCTCCGAAGTGCCCGTGGCCAGCACGATGTAGTCGGTGATCGTGGACTTCGCGCCCACCTTGAGCACCCGCAGGTCACCGACCTTTTTTTCCTCAAGGGCTCGAACCAACTGCTTGAGCAACGTAAATATGGAATCGGACGGAGGCGTGGTAGACATGTTAAGTTGGCAGATAAAGGGCGGTTTCGCGGATATACTCAACCGTCTTGTGCGGGATCAAATAATCCACCGGCCGTCCCGCCTTCACCCGTTCACGCACTTCCGTTGAACTGATACCAATCAGATGCCCTTCGCACCAGCTCAGTCGCAGACCGGGGATGTCCTTCCGCTGCGCCTTCGCCCATCCGGGACGGGCCAAGACGATAAACTCCACCAGCGTGACCAATTCCTCGATGTCCCGCCACATGTGCAGTCGGTCCACTTGATCCGCACCGATTACCCAGGCCAGCTCCTCTCCGGCGAACTGCCCGCGAAAATGCCGCACGGTGTCGATCGTATAGCTCACCCCGCCTCTCCGCACCTCGTAATCCGAGATCGTAAACCGGGAATCGTCACTGATCGCGGCCCGCAACATCGCCAACCGAGCCTCCGCCGACGCCCGAACCAGACCCGATTTCAATGGCGCTTGTGCCGCCGGCACGAATACAAGCCGGTCGAGCCCTCCCCGCTCATACGCATCCTGCGCCGCCACCAAGTGGCCAAAATGCACGGGGTCGAAACTACCGCCCATGAAACCAATCTTCATCACGGGTCACGCAAACGTCCGCAGCGCTCACTCGCAAGAGCGGTTTCATTCACTCACATCCAACCGCCGGCGCTGCTACTGCGAAAAACCATCGCGCTCCCGTTTGCCTTTCCTTCACATTGCGCTCTCCGTCCGCATTCATTCACGCATGAGCTTTGACTTCGACACCATCCCGCAACGCCACGGCACCGATTCGCAAAAATGGCAGAAATACGCCGGTAAAGACATCCTCCCGATGTGGGTCGCCGACATGGATTTCCGCTCCTCGCCCGCGATCCTTGCCGCCCTGCACGAGCGCGTAGAGCATGGTATTTTCGGCTACGCCCGCCCCACCGCCTCGACGGTTTCCGCCGTGACCGATGCGCTCGCATCCCGCTACAACTGGTCCATCGACCCGGCATGGATTGTCTGGCTTCCCGGACTGGTCTGCGGGCTCAACGTCACCGCCCAAGCCTTCGCCCAGCCCGGCGAGGAAGTGCTCACCCTCACACCCGTGTATCCGCCATTCATGACAGCGCCGAAGAACAGCGGACGAGTCTCGGTCACCGTACCTTTCGCGCTCAACTCCTCGTCCGTTCCCGCACGCTGGGAGGTCGATTGGGAGGCGCTCGAACGCGCGGTCACCCCGAAGACCCGGCTCTTCTTTCTGTGCAATCCGCACAATCCGCTCGCGCGTGTCTGGCGACGCGAAGAACTCGTGCGCCTCGGTGAATTCTGCACCCGCCACGACCTCGTGCTCTGCTCCGACGAGATTCACTGTGATCTCATCCTTGATCCATCGCTACCTCACATTCCCAGCGCAACGCTTTCGCCGGAACTCGCCGCGCGCAGCATCACATTGATGGCGCCAAGCAAGACCTACAACGTCCCGGGCCTCGGCACCTCGTTCGCCATCATCTCCGACGCAACGCTGCGCGCCCGCTTTGTTCGCGCCACCGCCGGCATTGTCGCCGAGGTGACGACACTCGGCTTTGCCGCCTGCGAGGCCGCCTACCGCGATAGCGAGCCTTGGCGCCAGGACCTGCTCGCCTATCTGCGTGGAAATCGCGATTTTCTCCTCGATTTTCTGAGTCGTGAACTTCCGGGCCTCCACGTGGCCGCCCCGATCGAGGCGACCTACCTCGCTTGGATCAACGTCGAGTCGCTGCGACTCGATGATCCCATTTCACACTTCGAGCAACACGGCGTCGGCCTCAGCGACGGCACGTTCTTCGGTGCCCAACGCGGCAGTCACGTGCGCATCAACCTCGGCTGTCCCCGCGCAACACTCGCGGAGGCGCTGCAGCGCATCAAGGCCGCCGTCGCCGCGCTCGCTTAACCGCGGTCGCTTACTCCAAAATACGACGCGCCCACGCCGGGTCGGGCAACGGCGTCGGTCTGTAATGCCCGAACAACCGATACCGCAGCCGCGCCACGATCCGATACGCCGCGTCCCGCCAAGCCGCGGGCACCCGGCGCATCACCCGCGCCGCCCATCGCCACCCGCCGCCCATTTCCTCCAGCGCGCGCAACGCCCCCGTCGTGCGCAGGTGATGGTCCGCGTCCGGATTCCTCGCATCCTCGACGAACACGATGCTGTCGAAGTCCGACGTCGGCAGCCCGCGCGCCCGCAGGAATGCCTGCGCGGTCGCTCCTTGCAGCGGCGCAAACATCAACACGCCCCGCCGGTCGTGCTTGAGCATAAAACGCATCAACGCGTTGCATAACCCGCACTCGCCATCGTAAAGCAGCACGGGCGTGACCTCGGAAGCCATGCCGCATGTTCTTCCCTCCGGCCTTTCCCCGCCAATACTAAATCGCGGCCTCGACCCCGCCGCGGAAGCGGGTTCATTCTGCTCCGCACGTCCTCATGCGCATCGGCCCCTACGAGTTGTCCGCCCCCCTGTTCCTCTCCCCGCTGGCGGGCTACACCAACCTGCCCATGAGGTTGACTGTCCGCGAACTCGGCGGGCTCGGATGGGCGACCACGGATCTGGTCAATGCCCGCTCGCTCATCGAGCGCAACCACACCGCGCTCAAACTCGTCGAGTCCTGCCCCGAGGATCGTCCTCTCGCCATTCAGCTCTTCGGCTCCGTACCCGAGGAGATGCGCGACGCGGCCCTTATTTGCGAGCAATTGGGCGCCCAGTCCGTGGACATCAACATGGGCTGTCCGGTGAAAAAAGTCGTCAAGATCGGCGGCGGCTCGGCAATGATGACCGAACTCGACAAAACCGCCGCACTCGTGCGCGGCATGATCGCCGCCGTGAAAATACCCGTCACCGCCAAGATGCGCCTGGGCTGGGACGATGACAATCAGACCGCGCCCGATCTCGTGCGCGTCCTGGAAGATGCGGGCGTGGCCGCCATCTTCGTCCATGGCCGCACCCGTGCCCAGGGTTTTAGCGGCACCGTCAACCTCACCGGTATCCGTGCCGTGGTCCAAGCGGCGAAATCCATCCCGGTGATCGGCAACGGCGACGTAACCACGCCCGAAGCCGCGAAGCACATGATCGAGCAGACAGGTTGCACCGGTGTTTCAATCGGCCGTGGCGCTTTTTACGATCCGTGGATTTTCCGTCGCACGGACCACTACCTGCGCACCGGCGAATTACTGCCCGAGCCCGCGCTGGAGGAACGGTTACGCGTGATGCGCCGGCATTTCGAGCGCTACTGCGAGTTTTACGGCGAGGAAAACGGCGCAAAACACTTCCGCAAAGTCGCGCCTTGGTACGCCAAGCGCTTCGGGCCATCGAAGCCCTTCAAGGCGCGCATCATCACGATGAAGTCCCGTGCCGACTTCGAGGCGGCGGTGACCGAATTCCTGCACTGGCGCCGACAATTTTGCGACGAGTCGGGTGTATTGAAACCTCAATACGCACCGGGCGCGTTGGTCGCTTCGTTCATGCGTGACCCGGACGATCCGGTCTTTGCCCGGGAATCAATCCCCGTACCCAAGGGGCCCGTGGACACCTGGTGAGGGTCAATACGCCTTTTTTGCGATACTCCCCGCGCGGTCGCTAAAAATCAGCTGCTTCTCCTCGCCGTCCACGCCCTCGAACGTAATTCCCGCCAAGGCGTCGACCACCTCCCCAGGCCGCACCAGCCGGCTGTTGATAATGGCCCGGGGTGCGGCACCACTGACCACGCCGGTGACACGCACGTCTTGAATCCATGCCCGAAAAGCAGGAGAAGGCTCCACGAGAACAGGCTTTGAAGGAACAGGCGCGGGCGTATCGGTCGACACAAGCGTCGGCGGAGACGGTAAAACCAAGGGTTCGATGGGAGGGGGCAACGGTTTCGGCGCAGGAGTTGAGATAACACTCGGCGGCTGCACTGCCGTATTCGGGCTCGGAACCTGAGTAGCAGCCTCGGATTCAGGAGACTTCTCGCCTGCCAAAAAGAAATAGACGACCGCCGCCAAGATCATCGGCACCACGATCAAGGCCACCATCAGCAATGACGGCTTTTTTTTGGAGGCACGAACAGATGCCGCCTTGGTTGTCGGCGCCGGTGGAGCCAACGGGGCTGCTGGACGCGGAGCCACAACCGGGGGCGGGAGAACAAAAGGAGGAGGAGTCGCCGCACGCGGAGTGAGCGGTGTAACGGCTGGCGCAGGGACACCGCCAATCGTCGATGGGGTCGCCCCACTTGCGGGCGGCAACTCCACAGGGGGCGTTGGGATTGGGACAACCGGCGTAGGAGGAAGCGCAATTCCGAAAATACCGGAACTGCCGGAAGGCGGCTGCGGCACCGGCGGGGCGCCGGCGACGGACTCCTCACCCGGAGACTCGATCATCCGAAGACGTAACCGAGGTATTCCGGCCGAATCTTCAGACGGCGGTGGTGATGGAAACTCCATTGCTGGAGCCGGAACATCCATAGGCTGGCTCGGAGCTTCGGATACCTTCTCTCCGGCATCCGGAGCGAGCTTGGGCTTGAGCCGGAATCGGGTCGATGTCTCCGCCGATGCAACCGGAGCAACGGACGGTTCTCCAGAAGGAACCGGGGCCGGCAACGGTGCCTCCGCCGACGGGGAGGGCACCGGATTGACCGGCTTTACGGCAGGAGCCGGCTCGTCATCACGCTTACGCGGACGCAAGCGCAGTTGAGGCGGTTGAGGCTCGTCGCTCATTGTGGCGGAAAGATACGTTTTTTTGAGGTGAGCGAAATATAAATATGCCTCGTCCGTCTATCGGCATTTACCTTACAGAGTTAAATATTTCCGCAGAGCAATCAGGACCAAATTCCCGGGAGTAAGCCGGCCCGCACACAGACACCGGGAGTGAACGCGGTTCCAAGGTCGCGTGTGGTATTCTCGATCTCCACACGCAATCTCCTCCCTACCGCCACATCAACGCCTGCCTCGGAATCCGCCTCCACCCGAGCGGCCGCCTCCACTAGGGCCACCGGATTGCGATCGACCGCCGCCGCGCGGTCCGGATGCCTGCGGCGAGCGCTGGCCGCCACCGCCACCACCGCCGCCACGCCGCTGCTGTTGTTGGCCCTTCTTGGGATAAGAAGGGTTCACCACAAACGGAAGATAAGGAAAACCCTCAAGACGCAGTTCGGGAATCTTCGCACCAATGAAGCGCTGGATGTCGCGGATATCGGATGCGTTCTCTGGCGAAACGAGCGTGAATGCGTCGCCGACGGCCATGGCGCGCCCGGTGCGACCGATGCGATGCACGTAATCCTCGGGATTCTCCGGCACATCGTAATTGATGACATGGGAAACGCCGGCGACATCGATGCCGCGAGCGGCGATATCGGTGGCGACCATGATTTCGTATTTGCCGCTTTTGAACCCGGCGAGCGCCTCGATGCGCTGATTCTGCGAGCGATTGGCGTGCAAGACTGCGACCGTGTGCTTGGCCGCTTTGAGGCGACTCGCGATCTTGTCGGCCCCGTGCTTGGTACGGCTGAAAACCAACACGCTCTGAAAATCCGTTTTCTCAAGCAACGCGACCAGCAGATCGAACTTCTGAGACCACGCCACGGGATAGAGCGCATGATTCACCGACTCGTTGACGGAACGATTCACACCGCATTCAACGCGTTCGGGATTGCGGAGCGCGAAGGATGCGACGGCCGCAATCTCGGGCGGCACAGTGGCGGAAAAGAACAGTGTCTGCCGACTCTTGGGGCAGCGTGCGATGATGTCTTTAACGACAGGCAGGAAGCCCATGTCGAGCATGCGATCAACCTCGTCGAGGACGAGGATTTCAATGGTACCGAGGGAAAGTTCACCACCCTTGATGAAGTCGACGAGACGGCCCGGCGTGGCGGCGATTACATCGACGCCACGCTTGAGCTCATTGCGCTGGGCACCATAACCGACGCCACCAAACAGGGCGACCGTCCGAATATCGGTATGACGCGCAAAATCGCGAAAAGCGGTTTCCACTTGGGCGGCCAGTTCACGTGTCGGTTCGAGGATGAGCACGCGCGGCGCACGCGAGTGAGCGCCTAGCTTGGAAAGGATGGGCAGCGCAAAGGCGGCGGTCTTGCCGGTGCCGGTCTGCGCGGAGGCAATCAAGTCGCGGCCGGAAAGCACCACCGGGATGGCGCGAAGCTGAATGGGGGTCGGATCGGTATAACCGGCGGAAACAACACCGCGGAGAATATCCGCGGACAAATTAAGATCTTTAAATGGCATGGAAGCGAAAACGAGCCGGACTGAATACCGGCGCGCGCAACGCGCCAGCAGAGGACGCGCGGCCCGCGCGCCCACGGACAGGTAAAAAACGCCCGTCCTAAAAGCCGTCAAAGCGGCATGGATTTTGAAAAAGAAAAAGGGCGAAGCGCGGTAGGCGCTTCGCCCTCGAAAGTTCGTGATCAGCCGTTTAGGCCGAAACAGGAATTAGTAACGGCGATCGCCGCCGCCGGAGCGGCCGCCACCACCGAAGCCGCCACGGCGTTCGCCGCCGCCACCGAAGCCACGGCCACCGCCGCCGCCACCACCGAAGGAACGGCCAGCGCCTTCCTCCTTGGGACGAGCTTCGTTAACGGTGAGAGCGCGGCCGCCGAGATCGACGCCGTTGAGCTTTTCAGCAGCAAGCTTGGCTTCCTCGGGGGAGGAGAAGGTCACGAACGCGAAACCGCGGGGGCGGCCAGTCATTTTGTCCATGGCGACATAGACATCGGTGACGTTACCGAATTGACCGAAAGCCGAGCGGAGCTCGTCTTCGGAGGTTTTGAAGGACATATTGCCAACGTAGAGTTTGGAACTCATGGTGTGATGATTCGTCGATCCCCGTCCGCTGCCAGTCCGTTCCCGACTATCGGGTTTCAAATCATCCCGGGCCCAACGCCCACTGACGACTCACCAGTTCCTGTCATCTAACGTTTCTCTGACGATGAAGTCTTCACCGATGGCGCGTAAATTCCTAAACGCAAGAAAAAACGGGACATACCACTCCGACATACCCCCGCATAAGATGGGCAACACGTTTGAAATCAGCCAGTCCGTACGCTTTTTGTGAAGAATTCAAAACCGCCTTTTCGCCAGCCATGTTCGCTAATTTCCTGCAACTAATCACCCGTCGGATGCCCGCCGAAACCTACGACCAGGAGTTCGTGACGGAAATCCGCCTCAATCCACCCCGACGGGAGCCTCGCAGCCAAACGGCAGAGCGCTGGATCGTCGTCGGCTGGATTCTGATAACCCTGAAATGTGCTGCGATCTGGTGGCTCATTGAAACCTATCGGGTGCCAATCCATCCGTTCTGGCTGGTCGGCCCCACCGCACTCTTCGGTTTGCTCGCCACGGCCGCCTACATCTGGCGAGATTGATCTCCATGCCTTTCGTTCCCGGACTTCGCAGCGAATACTCCCTCACCGGCCGCCTCGTGCACTTTGGCCGAATGCTCGACAAGATCCGCCTTGAAGCCGCCGGCCGCCTGCCGGTCGACTATCACGCCAACTTGGGCGCCGGGTTCGACGCGCGAACGTGCGCATTCCTCGGGGTCGATTACGCCGCACTCAAGACCCGTGTGCTGGAGGCAGGCGGATGCGACGAGGATATCCTTGCCTGGGCACATACCGAAGGAGGCAACCGCACCGACGAACAGTGCACGATCTGGAATCGATTTATGATGAAAACCGGCTGGCGCGATGATCGCTCCGCCGTTCTCCGCGATCGCATCGCCGCTTTTGGCCTCTCGGACAAGCCGATCGAAACGTTTTTCGATCTCAATGATTTCGACGAAGGTCGCGATCCCGTATCCGCTCGAGCGTGGGAATTAAACGAGCCGCGTGTCTTCCTCCTCATGGGTGTCGCAGGCAGCGGCAAAACCACCGTCGGCCAAACACTCGCCGAATCCCTCGGGTGGCGCTTCACCGATGCGGACGACTTTCATCCGCCGGCCAACGTGGCCAAAATTTCCGCGGGCGGTTCGCTTACCGATGAAGACCGCGCCCCTTGGCTCGTCGCATTGCGCGCCCACATCGATGCCCGTTTGTGTGCGCACGAAAACACGGTGCTCGCCTGCTCCGTCCTTAAGGAAGCCTATCGCGACGTGCTCGTTGAAGATCCCGGCTGCGTGAAGCTCATCCATCTGAAAGGCTCTCCCGCCCTCATTCGTGACCGGCTTGAACGTCGCTCCAACCATTGGGCCGGACCTGCTCTGCTCGACAGCCAATTTGCCACGTTGGAAGAGCCTCGCCACGCGTTCGTCGTCAATGTTGATGCCACGCCCGAAGCATTGGCGGCAACCATCCGCCGACACTACTTGCTCTGAGACGGCAAGGGCCGCCGGAAGCCGGGACGAGTCACTGCTGCGCGTACTCCCGGCACAGGGAAAAGCATTGTGCGAACTCGAAGCGTGCGACTTGCTGTCCGCTCATGGCACGAGGCATGAAACCCAAGAAGAAGAGCTACACCGTATATTTCGCGAGCGAGTTTTTCAGCCTCCAGCATCTCATCGGAAACGCGTATTTGGCCGAGGCCATCTACGAAAAATCGCACGGAAAATATCTGTGTGTGCTTCCGCAAAACATCGAACAACGCCGCACTGCTTCGCACAGCGTTCGTGACGCCGAAATTCAAACGCTCCTCAACTGCGACCTGGGGCTTTTCTGCTACGGCGGCACCGAACTCGATTCCAGTACCGTCGCCAAGTTCATGTTCGCCAAATTTGCCGACATTCCCGCGGTGATCCTCCACAGCGACTGTCGTCAGACCGGACACAATGAAAGCGCCCAATGGAACCGCATGACCAGTTTTTATCCACGTTCCGTCACTGTCGCCCTCGATAGCGTCGGAATCTACAAGAGCGGCACGCAAACCCATCTCCGTGCACCGGCCCGTCGCAACAAACTCGACGAGGTGGTCCGGCTCGCCGGCCAGCACAGCTCCGCCGACGCACAGAACATGTGCGAACACATCGCCGCGACCTGCGTGAATGCTTTCGACCGGGTCGCCGCCATGGAGCCCGTCATGCCCAAGCATCTTCGTGAAGAAGTATATCAGTGGCTCGCACTCATGCCGGGGTTTCAAGGCAAGCCAAAGTCGCTCCGCCACAAGTTCGAAGATGTCCTTGAGCGCAAGGTTGAGCACGATCTGCTCTGAACCTCGTCAGCCAATCGGCCCCACGTCATCGAACCGCACCACCGCCCTCGCCTGCGCACGCGATTCGGCCAGCGACACGGTGAAACGCACCTCCCAGTCGTTGTGCTCTTCGCCATCGACGAGCACCTGCGCCACCGTCCATTGCAACGTATCCGTTGCGTCACGCTCCTCCGCAAAATGCGTGTGCTTTGCCGCCCGCCCTTCGGGATCGAGCCGGAACCGACCGCGTGCGTCAAAGTAGGCCGCGAACAGCTTCTCGATTCGCTTCGCCTCGGGAGACATCAATTCGTTGTCCCCGGCCGAGACCGCCTCGCCGGTCGCAAGTCGCGAGACAGCGCTTTCCCAATCGCGCGCCGCCACTTCCTGCAAGAATCCAAAGATGGCCGTGCGCACCAACCGGCGAAATGCCACCGAATCCCGGGTGATGTCGTAACTCGACGGACGCGCCGGCTTGTCGCCCGCCAACTCCACCGCGACGTAGTCCGGATCCCGCAGCCGCTCCCATTCTTCCAACAGGCTTGAGTCGATGCCGCGGATCAACTCGCGAAAATACGTCTCCATTTCCACGACCTCCTCGGTCTTCACCTCGTCGGGCACGGTCTGGGAAAGCACCTTCCACATCTGCGACAGATGCCGCAGCAACAGCCCCTCGCCACGTTGCAACCCATAATCGCGCACATAGTCGGCGA
>JANJTQ010000250.1 GCA_024711005.1 Opitutaceae bacterium
CTCGTGGTCGCGGGCGCCCTGGAGGCCACCAGCGCACACCCGATCGCTGCGGCGATCGTCCGCGCGGCGCGCGAGTCGGGAGGTCGAAAGCGGCGCCGGGTCGCCGCACTCCAAAGTCGGAGGTTCAGAGCGGTTCGCAGGCGGCGATGAGGTCGTCGACGTGCGCGGTGGCCACCGCGATCGCCGTGTCGGCCGCACCATAGTAGAGGCGCGCTTCGCCGGAATCCTCCACCGTGAAACCACAAGGGAAGATCACGCTGCCGCGGAATCCTTCCAATTCGTAGTTTGCCTCGGGGGTGAGCAGCGGTTTGCGCATCATGCCGATCACGTGCGTGGGATCATTGAGATCAAGGAGGATGAGGCCGGCGTCATAGCGCTTGGTCCACGGGTAGGATTCCCAACCCTTGAGGGGCTTGGTCTCGTCTTTGAATACGGTGTGGATCGGCGCAAGCCAGCCGGCGCGGGTCCGCACGGGCGGCGCGGCGGGACCGATCTTGCTGTTGGCAAAGGGCACTTCCTCGCTGCCGAGAACGAGGCGGGTGTCACCCCAATAACGCAGGTCGGGCGAACGGCTGCCCCAGATCTCAAAGGCCTCGGGTTTGCCGCGGCCGTAGATCGGGAAGGGGCGTTCGAGACGCACATAGTTGCCTTCGAACTTCTCGGGGAAAAGCACCATGTTGCGGTTGTCGGGACCGGAGACGCTCACGAACTTATACGTCTCGAAATCGTCGGTGGTGGCGATGCCGCCGAGGATGCCGTGGCTGGTGTCGACCGCGAAACAGAGGTGTGGGCGACCGTCGATGATGGTGATGCGCGGATCGTAGACGCGGCGGATTTCCTGCGGCCCGAAGCGGGCGTCGAACAGGTCGGCGAGGGCGGTCCGGGCCTGGTCGACGTCGAGGACGGCCTTCGGATTCACAGTCCATTTGATGCCGTCGGCGCTGGTGGCGAGACCGAGGTTGGTGCCGTCGAATTTCGGATCGCCCCAACGACCGTAGTCGTTGCGGAAAAGCATGACGTAGCGGCCTTGATATTTGGCGACGCCGGCGTTGAAAACCGTCGTGGCCGGGAACGGACAGTCGGTGTGTTTGAGGATCGGATTGGCGGGATGGCGGGTGAGCATGGGAGGGGAGGGCTTGGAAGAAGCTGGATCCGGTTCGAACGAACCGCAATGTGCTCCCATATGAACACGTTCATATCCGGCTCCACGCCGACACTGCGCGAAGTGGCGCGAGAGGCGGGGGTGAGTCTGGCCTCCGCCTCTTATGCCTTGCGGGGGCATTCGACGGTCTCGGCGGAGACGCGAAGGAAGGTCGAAGCGGTGGCGGCTCGCATGGGGTATCGGGCCAACCCGCAGTTGTCCGCGTTTATGCAGGCGAGGCGCATAGGTCGGAGCATGCGAACCGATGCGACGATTGCGCTGGTGCATGGCGGGCCGACCATGCCGGCGGAGGGCGACAGCTATTTTGGCCGGTGTCTGGTTGGTATTCGGGCTGTGGCTGGAGAGCGGGGATATGCGGTGGACGGCATTCGGTGGAATGTCGCCCGCGATCCTTTGGCTAGGGGGCTTGGACGTGTTCTCGAACAACGGGGCATCCGCGGTCTGTTGCTCATGCCGGCGGACAACGTGAGCCGGTGGACGCTGCCGTTGGATTGGTCACGATTTTTCGGGGTCGCGTTGGACCATTCGTTGATCGGTGTTCCGGTGCATCGGGTGACCGATCACCATGCGGCGGACATGACGACCGCGCTCACCCAAGTGAAGGCCGCGGGTTGGGAGCGTCCGGGGCTGGTGCTTGATTCACTGAACAACGATCGGACCTGCGAAATGCGGCTTGGGGCGTATCTTGCGCGGGTGCATCACGATTTCCCAGATGCGCCTCCTCCGCTGCTCATTCCGGACGCGAGCAAGCGTGCCGCCACGCTGCGCACCTGGCTCAAGCGATACCGGCCCGACGTGGTGCTGTCGCCCGACCGGGGCGTCGCCGGCCTGTTGCCTCCGTCTGGACGAGCGAACGCCTGTGGGTTTGTGAGCCTTGCCAACTACACGATCCCGGCCCGGCATCCGGGTATCCTCATTGATGGCGAAGGCGTGGGGCGCACCGCGGCTTTTTTGTTGTTTTCTTTGCTGGAGAATCCACGGACCGCGGCTGTGTTGCGTCCGCAGACAATCTTGATCGAAGGAAGCTGGCAGGCGGGCCCGACGGGGTAGGGCGTGACCTATGAGCGGTCGACACGGTAACGATGCGGTTCGAACGTAGCAGCCGAGGTAACGAGGCTGGTTGGAGGGTGGCTAAAGGAAACCCATCTCCGTTACCTCGACCGCCACCTCAACCCGGACGGTTGAGTTGCAGGGACACGCTCAGCGGCCGATCGGGCTGGAGTCGTTGACGTCGCCGTGCGGCAGGCCGTCGTTCCAAACCAGGATTTGTTTGTCGGTTTCGAGTTGGCGTCGGAGATCCGCGTAAGGCACGTCCTGCACGGCGACTTGGTTGGCTTTGAATGCAAGCGCGGCGGCGGTGGCGGCGGCTTGGGCGAGCACCATGAAGACCGGCTCCATGCGGATGCTTCCGTAGGCGATGTGCGAGGACGACAGGCAGACGGGCACGAGCAGGTTGGCGACTTCGCCGCGCTGCGGCACGAGCGTGCGATAGCTGATGCCGTAGGGCTTGGGGAGATGGACCTGCACGTCGCCTTCATTTCGCACGTGGCCGTGTTCGTCGACGAAGCGGCGGCAGTTGTGCGAATCCATCGTGTAGGCGGCGAGGCCGATCACATCCTCGACGAGCGTCTTCGAGAGACAGTGGTGCTCCGTCATCACGAAGCCGCCGATCAGCCGGCGCGCCTCGCGCACATAGAGCTGGTTCGGCCAGTGGCCGGTGTCGGTGAACTCGTCGCCGGCGAGGCCCCACGTGTTGACCTTGGCCTGAACGTCGGCGGGCACGGAGGGATCGGTGCGATAGAACCACCAAAGGCCCTGGTGGTAGTTGACGTGAGCTTGGAAGATTTTTTCGCGCTCGGCGTGGCTCGCGGT
Organism: Opitutaceae bacterium; assembly: GCA_024711005.1. GTDB lineage: Bacteria > Verrucomicrobiota > Verrucomicrobiia > Opitutales > Opitutaceae > Rariglobus. Next base: position 3,035 of record JANJTQ010000250.1, read on the forward strand.
GGGCCACGCGTAATTTTCACCGATGAAATCGCTGGAGACGGCGCCGTGGTTGTTCGTGTCGGTCTTGAGTCCGCGGATGGTGTCGAACTTCCAGAACATCTGATCCCAGCCGGCCGCGATGTAGCGGGCGAGGAGTTCATACCGCGAGCGGTCGTAGTGCGCGGGCTTGGGGAACGGCACGCGGATGGCCTCGTTTTGCGTCATGCAGACCCGGAAGTTGTAGGCCTGCACGCGGTGGTCGCCGACGCCGATCTCGGGCGCGCCGGGCTCGATGCCGGGGAGCAGGCCGCTCGACGGATCGCCGGGGCGCACGTAGGGATCGACGGGAAAGTTGAACTGGTGCTTGGGGTAAACCTGCTGGCCGTTGAGCGTCTCACCGTAGGTCGCATTGCCGTCGCGGCCGACGGTGAAACTCGCGCCGGCGGCGGCGAGGAGATCGCCCTCGTAGGAGGCGTCGATGAAGTAGCTGGCGCGGGCGCGGGCGCCGTGGCTGAAGACGATTTCGGCGATGCGCCCGTCACGCACGACGGCGCTCTCCAGATAGTGGCCGTGGTGGACGGTGACGCCGATTTCGCGGAGCCAGTCGGTGAGGACTTTCTCGGCGACATGCGGTTCGAAGCGCCACTCGGCTTCGACTCCATAATGCGCGCCGATGCGGCGATAAAATTCCAAGGCGATGCCACCGATGGCGGCTTTGTTGCCGAAGTCGGTGAAGCCGAGCCCGCCGGAGGAGAGTCCGCCGACATGCCAGCCGGGATTAAACAGCGACACGCTCAGACCCTGGCGGACGCCTTGAATGGCCGCGGCGACGCCGGCGGCGTTGGCGTTGTAGATACAGAGATCGGCCGTGATGACCGGATGATCGGGACCGACGCTGGCGGCGGGCTTGAAATAGTAGGGAGTGGACATGGGAAAGGGTGAAGGGGTCGGGACGGGTCGCTGACGCTCCCGCTACGGGGGAGCATTCCCGGCGTGACAGAGGTGGCAACCGGCGTTCTTCTGAATCGTTCAGATGAAGGCTTCTCGCGTCACTCTCGCCGATATCGCGCGTCGCGCCGGTGTATCACGCACGGCGGTGTCCTATGCGTTGCGCGACGATTCCAACATCGCGGCGGCAACGCGGGCGCGCATTCGCAAGGCGGCGGATGAACTCGGTTACCGGCCGGATCCCGTGCTGGCGAAGCTGATGGCGCATTTACACGCGGGGCGGGGGCGGCGTTACGCGGGAAAGCTGGCTTTTCTAAACGTCCATGAGGAACGCGATTACTGGTTGAAGACGGCGGCGCTGGCCGATTTTCGGCGCAACGCCGAGGCGCGCGCGGCGGAGCTCGGTTACGGGGCGGAGGAGTTTTGGCTGCATGAACCGGGACGATCGCCGCGACGATTGGCACAGATGCTGATTGCGCGGGGAATTCGGGGCCTGGTCGTCGGGTCGACGGGGCGGCACGGATCGGTGGTGGACTTTCCCTGGGCCAAATTTGCGGCGGTCACGGTGGGCTATTCGGTGGAGACGCCTTCGCTGCACCGGGTGGTGACGCACCATTATCGCAACACCCGGCTGGCGCTGCGAAAGGTAACCGCGGCGGGGTATTCACGAATTGGATTCATAGCGACGCGTCAGGCGGAGGCGGCGATGGAAAACCTGCACCTGGCGGCTTTTCTTGCCTACCAGCAGGAGATCGGGGAAACCGCGAGGGTGCCGGCATTGATCTGCGCCGGAAACGATGCCGGGGAACTCCGACACTGGTTTGAAATGAACCGTCCCGAGGTGATCCTGAGTCCTTCGTTCAGCCTGGAGCATTTGGAGTCGGCTGGTTTGCGTGTGCCTGGGGAGGTGGCGTTCGCGACGCTGCTGTTGTGGGACGCCGATGGGGGAATGGCGGGCGTGCGACCGGGGTACGAGCGGTTGGGAGCGGCGGCGGTGAACTTGCTCGTGGCCCAATTGCAACACGACGATTACGGCGTGCCGGCCGATCCCAAAATCGTGCAAGTCGAAGGCCGCTGGTGCGACGGATCGAGTCTTCCGTCCATCGGCCACGCTCATTCCACCGACTTCAAATAGGTGACGAGGTATTTATCCAACTCGTCCACGCTATTGAATTGAATGCGGTTCCTTTGAAGCCGGGCGTTGAGCGAGTCCACCTGCGCAAGCAGGTTTTTGTAGTAGGCGACGTGCCTGGCATTTTTCAGATTCGAGAGGTCTTTGGGGTCGCGCCAGGCGGCTTTCGATTTGTCCCAGTTTTCGGCTTTGTAGCCGTCGAAGTCGTTCCGGTAACCCGACAAGGCTTCGGCGATCAAGTCCTCCGTTTTACCGCTCGCGAGCCGGGCCCGGCTGATGAGCAACAACGCGGTCAGCGTTTGTTTGATCCGATCATCGTTCCATTTGATTTTGCTCATTTGGGAGGCCTCTCGAGGAAGGGTGGCGGACGGCGAAAGACTCGTGGCTCGCGTGCGACGTCAGATTGCACCGCGGCGAGCTTCGAGTTCCGCGCGGATCTCGGTCGAACGCTTGCGATTGAGCGGAAAATACCAGGCGGCGATCATGGCGACCGACCAAATCACTATCGGCAGGAACAGGTAGAGATGGAACATGCGCATGAGTACCTCGTGTGGCTGCTGTTCGAGGGACGCCTCGAAGCCGGAAGTTTGAAGAACGTAGCCGCCGATGCCGACTGAGGCGGTCAGGGAGGCCTTGATGAACCAGGAGAAAAACGAATTGATGGAGCCCTCGCGGCGCCGGGAAGTGTGGAGTTCGTCGTAGTCCGCCACATCGGCTTTCATGGATGGAATAAAAAGCCAAACGGCGGCGATCGCGCTCGATTCAAAGACGCCGGAAATGAGCTGCAGGTAGGGATACTTGGGCGTCATCAGGAAGTAGTTCAGCAGGTGGCCGAACATACTGCATCCGAGCATCGCCATGACCACGCTGCGTTTGTCGAATTTTTCGCCGAGCCAGGTGAAGAGCGGAATCGATGCGATACCCGCGATGACGAGAACGGTGCCCTTGTATCCGGCTAGAATCGAGGCCGCCTGCAGGTCACCGTTGAAGACGTAGTAGAAATTTACATACTGGCCGAGGCTGCCGACGGAACTGGAGCCGAGAACGAGGAAGAAGGAGATGAGGATCAACGACCAGAGCGGCTTGCAGGTGCCGGATTCCCGCACGCTCCGCCAGAAGGGATCACGCGCCTGCCGGGCCGCCTCGACCTTGTAGTAGCGTTCTTTCACGAACAACGCGGGCAGCATGCCGAAGAGGACGATACCGATGGAGATGAGCCAGCAGACGACACGCATGCCCACCACGATGGGTTTTTCGCCAGGCTCGGTCTGCGTGATCGCGGCCAGCCACGGTTGAATGGTGGAGAGGATGGTTTGAGTGAACTCCGACTTGCCTTCCATGACCTTGGTCTCGCCGAGGGCAAGAGAGCCCACCAGAATGACCAAGGCCATAATCCAGCTGCCGATCAAGGAGGACATTTTGCCACCCAAAGTCATCCATGCGGTGAGACGGGTGCGTTCGTCGT
>JANJTQ010000253.1 GCA_024711005.1 Opitutaceae bacterium
GAACGGTGAAACCGCAAGCGACGCGTACGAGTGTGAACAAAGGAAAGGAGTGCATGGAGCGGGACGGGAAAAGGGCAGGGCAAGAACGAACGAAATCCACGGGGGGCACACGCGGGTGCCCCAAGGAAACGGGATGAAAACAGATCCGCGCAGGGACCGTTGTTTAACCCAGCAAGGAAGGCGCTCGCGACAAAGGCGCGGCTCGGCGGGCAAAGTGCCACGTGGGCACCCAATCTTGCGGCCTCATCACCGCGACGTCCGGCAAGTCCGGTTCATCCGACACCGGCGAATCGAAGGCGTCGAACCGGGCAAAAAGAAAACAGGTGCAAACAAACAGGTCCGGCGTGAGGACCTTCACCACGTTGTCAGCGGGGAGATAGGTGCCGTTTTCGACGACCTCGCACCCATCGTGCGAGCACGGCGTGGTGGGTTCGCAGCAGTCGGTCTCAGTGGCGTGGGCATCGTCATGCGCGGTGAGTAGACCGGCGGCTTCCAAATCGCAGTGCTGCGTCACCGGCAACCAAATTGCCAGGAGAGCAAACACGACGCATTTGTGGAACCACTTCACGGAAGGACTAAAGGACCAAGCCGTTTGCCGCTGTCAAGGTGTTCGCCGCCCGGCGCGGTCGAACCGCGCCTGCAAGCGGGCGGTTTGGTGCGTCCATGAAACCGAGTTCAAAGTAACCTATTGGGTTACTCTACCTCCGGGCGTTTTCTTTTTCACGAGGGGGCGTCAGGACGTATTTCGCAGGCGGGCTCGTCAAAAATCGATAATATTGCCATTCGTCGGCATGAAGTGTTGCGAGGTTGCAGCGCAATGGCTTGGGTCGGGCGCATGGTCCAATCGTTCCTTTTTCGAGCCCGGGATGCCGACGGATGTCCGGTGCATGACCGCGTCGAGGCGGCGAGCCTCAATCAAGCCCGATACGCGTTGGATATCCGCGGGTATCGCGAAGTCGAATTCCTGACCGACGAGAGTCAGGCCGAGATTGAGCGGGTGATCACGGCGGGCACGGGTGTGCCGCCCATTGATCCGACGGTGTGGTCGGCGAGCGATGAAGTGGCGGCGTTCGAACGGAAGGGCATCGGTGCGCATCTGTGGTGGGCGGCGAAGCAACACCTGATCGTCGTGCTGCCGCTCGCCTGGTGGAATTACAGTTCGTGGACGGGCGGGCGGCCGTTCGGATGGTCCGACTGGCTGGGGTTTGCGCTGACACCGTTGTACGCCGTTTATTTTTTCAAGCTCTCGCTGCCCTTCATGATCTTTCAGAAAATCATGGAGGCGTCGGCGTGGTGCAATTGGACCGAGTTGCGACGTTTCATCGGCTGGGCGCGAATCATGCGGCGGTTCATGATCACGGGTATTCCGGAGTCGGAGCTGGATTTCCGTGAGGCGGAGGCGCTGGCGGCGGAGGGCAATCTCACCGCGGCCTTGGAGATGGTCGAGCGGTGGCGCGGCGGTTCGGGCCTGCCGGAGCATATGTTTCTCGTCCGGCTGGCTTCGATTTATGAGAACGCCGACGACTATCGGACGATGGTGGAGTGTGTCGAAGAAGCGGCCCGCCTCGCGCCGGGCGGGGTGAATCAATGGATCGAAGTGGCGGCGGCCAAAATTCGACGCCTGCGTGATGTGAAAGGCGCCAAGGCGGCGCTTGAAAAAGTGGGCGATGCGGAACTGGCGGCGTTGCCCGCGGCTTTCATGAAGTACGCGATGGGGATGATCGCCGTCGAAGAAGGCGACGATGCGCAAGCGGTCGTGTGCCTGACGGCGACGCTGGAGCGATTAAAGACGTTTTCGGGCAATCCCATCGTCCTGCTCCTGGAGGCGGAGGCCAAGGGCTACCTGGCTATTGCCGAAGCGCGGCTCGGCCGGCGGGAGGAGGCCTGCGCCCGGTTTGCCGAGGTGCGGGCGATTCTACGGATCAACCGGCCGAACGACCTTTATCCCCGCTGCGAGGCGTTGATCGCGCGCTGAGGATCAGAGCTTGTGAGAACCGGCTTGTGATCCGGGTTGGATCCGCAAGGGTGGGGCGAACCCTCCGGGTGAGCCGGCTCGGCGGGACGCCTCGCCCTACCATCACCAGCCGAACTGGCGCTTGATGCGGAGCGGTTCGTAGAGCTCGGGCGAGAGTTCGGTGATGAAACGGCTCGGCGTGAGCAGCAGTCCGCCGGGGCCGGCGCGGGTGGCCACCTTCGGGTAACAAATATAGAGCTCGTTTTTTGCTCGGGTTACCGCGACGTAGAACAGGCGGCGCTCTTCCTCGACATCGTCGGCCTCGATGGAGCGACGGCTGGGGAACATGCCGTCGGCGACGCCGATCACGAAGACCACGTCGAACTCGAGCCCCTTCGATTGATGGACGGTCGTAAGCTTGACCGTGTCGGGTGGGAGATCGACATGCCGTTCGCTGGTCTCGCCGTTCATGAGGGAGATCTGGGAAAGCATCTCGGCGATGTCATCGAAGCGGCTGGCGAAACCGATGAGCGCCTTCAACTCCTCCATGCGGTCGATGTAGTCGGCGTATTCGCCCTTCATGTAGTCGGAATACCAGCCGTCGATCGCGGTGGAGATAACCGAGTCGGGTTTGCCGGTGCGCATGACATCGGAGATCTCTTTGAGCGACGCGCAGAAGCTGGCCCATTCGTCCTTGGCGTCCTTGGACACCTTGCTCTTCACATCATCGGTCGCGAGGGCATCGATGAAGTCGCGCTGCATGAGCTTCGCATGATCGAAGGCGGCGGCGTGGATCTTTTGCGCGCCTTTTTCACCGACCTTGGGAAGCAGCACGGCGATGCGGCGCCAGGCGGATTCGTTGCGCGGATTGGCGACGAATTGGACGAACGCGACGAGATCGCGGACGTGCTGGCGCTCGAAGAATTTCACGCCGCTGGTGATCTGGTAGGGGATGCCGGCGCGGGAGAACGCGAGCTGGATTTCGAGCGCGTGAAAATGCGAACGGTAGAGGATCGCGATTTCGCCCGGAGACACGCCGTCGTCCTCGATGAGCGAGCGGGTGCGTTTGAGAATGAAGTCCGCCTGTTCGCGGTCGTCGATGGCCTGGACAACGAGGGGCTTGTGGGAGTTTTTGCGGCAGGCGCGCAGCTCCTTGTCGAAGTGGCGGCCCTTGGGCTGGGCTTCGAGCACGCCATTGGCGAGCGCGAGGATCTGCGGGGTGGAGCGGTAGTTGGTTTCGATGCGATGGATGACGGTGCCGGGGTGGCGGTCCTCGAACGTCATGATGTTTTCGAAGTCGGCTCCGCGCCACGAGTAGATGCATTGCGCGTCGTCGCCCACGGCCATGACCCGATGATGGGGGGCGAGGGCGTCGACGATTTGGGACTGGATCGTGTTGGTATCCTGATACTCGTCGACGAGGACGTGGCGGAAACGCCGGGCGAAATACTCGGCGACGTCGGGGGCTTTTTTGAGGAGATCAAGCCAAAGCTCGAGGAGATCGTCGTAGTCGAGAACGTGTTGCTCGCGCTTTCGCTCCGTGTAGGCGGCGGCGAAGGGCGGGAGCATGTGTTTGATTTCGGAGTACTGGGGAAAGTAACGCTCGACGGTGTCGGCGATGGACCGCTGGGTGTTGCGGGAAAGCGAAAGGACGTTGAACAGCGGACCGGGCTTGGGGTTGGTCTTGTCCTTGAAGAAGAGCTTGTTCTCGGTTTCGACGACCTGTTTGAGGAGCGACTCGGATTCGTCGGCGTCGAGGATGGTGAAGTTTTTCGGGAGACCGATGGCGTCGCCGTAGATGCGCAAGGCGCGATTGCCGATGGAGTGAAAGGTGCCGCCCCAGAAGCGGCCGGGCTCGACGCCGGTGAGATCGTGAACGCGGTGGAGCATCTCCTTGGCGGCCTTGTTGGTGAAAGTGAGCAGGAGAATCTCGGACGGGCGCACGCCTTGGGAGAGCAGGTACGCGACCCGGTAGGTGAGGGTGCGGGTCTTGCGGGAACCGGCGCCGGCGAGGATCAGGAGGGGGCCGGGTTCGGCGGTGACGGCGGCGAATTGCTCGTCATTGAGGGACGCGCGGAAGTCGATGGGCGGGACGCCGGGGTGGGCTGGGCGGTCGTTGTTATCGAGAAAAATTTCCATGCGAAGCCGGAAAGGCTCGCTTAAAGGCGGGCGGGCGCAAAGCGAAAGTGCGCGGCGGGGCGTCGGCCCCGAGGCTTGCTTCCGTTTGGAGGGAGGGCCGCGGAAGGTTTGAACGTGGGAGCGAGGTGGCTCTCGAGGATCGGAATCGCGAGCAAGTGGATTTTACGGACGAAGACAAAGCCACTGAGGGTCTTGCAGTGGCTCCCCACCTTTCCCCCCGGACTTTTCCCATGCGGGCCCCCGACATTTCCGGGGACGCAGAGCGCGACCGGCCCTGATGGGCGGCGGCAGGTCCCATGGATATGATCTACCTGCCGCTGGCGCAGCTCCGAGATCCGAACCCACAAGCACGAGCCTATCAACCACCGCCACAGTCGCATCGCACCGCCATGTCCAAAAAAATCCTTATCACCGGGGGGGCCGGATTCATCGGCTCCCATCTCGCGGATGAACTTCTACACCACGGCTACCAAGTGCGTGTCCTCGATTCGCTTTCATCCCAAGTTCATGGAGAAGGCGGCGGGCGTCCCGACTACCTTGATCCCGAGGTCGAGTTCAGGGTGGGCCATGTCGAGGATGCCAGCGCGGTAAGCGCGGCACTTGAAGGCATCGATGTCGTGTATCATCTGGCCGCGAAGGTCGGCGTGGGCCAAAGCATGTATCAGATATCTGATTACACGCGGGCAAACAACGAGGCGACCGCCGTCCTGATGGAGGCGCTGGTCCAGAACCCGGTCGAGCGTCTGGTCGTGGCCTCGAGCATGAGCATTTATGGCGAAGGGCTCTATCGCGATCCGTCGGGTCGGCTGCTGCCCGGCCAGGCTCGTTCATTGAAGCAGTTGAAGGAGCGCGAGTGGGAGCTGCATTCCGCTACCGGCGATGTCCTTTTGCCGATCCCCACGCCCGAAACGAAGGAGCCCTCGCTGTCGTCCATCTACGCGCTGTCCAAATTCGACCAGGAGCGCATGTGTCTGCTGGTCGGCAAGGCTTACAACATCCCCACCGTGGCGCTTCGTTTCTTCAACGTCTACGGACCGCGTCAGGCCCTCTCGAATCCCTATACCGGCGTGCTGGCGATTTTTGCGTCGCGGTTCCTCAACAACCTGCCTCCCGCCATCTATGAGGACGGGGCGCAGCAGCGGGATTTTGTGAATGTCCGCGATGTTGCCCAAGCCTGCCGTCTGGCGTTCGAGGTGCCGGGAGCGGCGGACCAGGTGTTCAACATTGGAAGCGGCCAGCATTTCACCGTGTGCGAAGTGGCGGATCGGCTGGCCCGTATTCTCGACAAGGAGCACATCGCCGCCGAAGTCACCGGGCGTTACCGGGTCGGCGATATCCGGCACTGTTTCGCCGATATTTCCCGCGCGCGGAGCGTCCTCGGCTATGCGCCCCAGGTCACCTTTGAGGACGGCTTGGAGGAGTTGGCCCAGTGGCTCGACGGACGGGTCGCCATCAATCGTGGCGAGGAGGCCCATCATGAACTTGCCTCCCGGGGGCTTACGGTATGAGCACCGCCAACCCCTTTTCGGCCGCGGCGCCGGATCAGACCGGGAAAGCCACCCTGATTACGGGGGGCGCCGGTTTTATCGGGACGAATCTCGCGGACCGTCTTCTCTCCGAAGGGCGAACCGTGCGGATTTTCGACAACCTCTCGCGCGCCGGGGTGGAGCATAATCTCGCGTGGCTGCAGGCGAAGCACGGCTCGAACCTGCAGTTCACCCGGGCCGATATCCGCGATGCCGCCGCGGTGGCGCTCGCGGTGCGCGGTGTTTCGCAGGTTTATCACTTTGCCGCCCAGGTGGCGGTGACGACCAGCCTGCTCGACCCGGTGGACGACTTCGAAGTCAACGCGCGCGGCACGCTCAACCTGCTCGAAGCCATTCGTCTTTCCGCGGAGCGCCCCAGCCTCGTTTTCACATCCACGAACAAAGTTTACGGGCACCTCGACGACGTGAAACTCACCGCCATCGGCGGTCGTTACCTTCCCGCCGACCCATCGTGTCGGGGCGGGTTCAGCGAACAGCGCATGCCTGATTTTCACAGCCCCTATGGCTGCTCAAAGGGCGCCGCCGACCAGTACGTGCTGGACTACGCCCGCACCTACGGGTTGTCCGCGGCGGTGTTCCGGATGAGCTGCATCTACGGACCGCATCAATGCGGCAACGAAGACCAGGGTTGGGTGGCTCATTTTCTACTCAGCGCACTTTCGGGACGGCCGATCACGCTTTATGGCGATGGTTGCCAGGTGCGGGACGTGCTTTACGTCGACGATTTGGTGGACGCGATGATGCTGGCGCAGCGACGCATCGATTCCATCAGCGGCAAAGCTTTCAACATCGGCGGCGGTCCTCAACGCACGACCAGTTTGCTGGAGCTGATGAATCTGATCGAAGAACTTCACGGCAGCGCGCCCAAGATCGAGTTCTCCAAATGGAGGGCGGCGGACCAACGCTATTACGTGTCGGACATCTCGCGGTTCGCCCGGGCAACCGGATGGTCGCCCAAGGTCGGGGTGCGTGAAGGTGTCGCCTGCCTTTATCGCTGGCTTGCCGAAGTTCAGGCCGACCGCGTGGGGCTCATGACCGCTTTCGAACCCGCCGCGCGCTTTGCATGAAGTCCACCTATCAGACAGCGGTTGTCACCGCGCCGGGGACCGTGGCGTTGGAGACGCGCCGAATCGTCGCACCGGGACCGGACGAAGTGCGTGTGCGTCTGCAAGGCTGCGGCGTCTGCGGGTCGAATCTCCCGGTCTGGGAAGGCCGTCCGTGGTTCACCTATCCGCTGGCTCCCGGAAGTCCGGGCCATGAAGGGTGGGGCATCATCGACGCGGTCGGCGCCGGTGTGTCCACGGTGCGAGTCGGAGATCGCGTTGCGGCGCTTTCGCATCACGCGTTCGCCGAGATGGACGTGTGTGCGGCCTCGCAGGTGGTGCGGTTGCCGGATGCGCTGCATGGCCAACCGTTTCCCGGCGAGGCGCTCGGTTGCGCGCTCAACGTTTTTCGGCGCTGCGACATCCAGCCCCATCATCAGGTGGCGATCATTGGAATCGGCTTTCTGGGCGCGCTCCTCACGCAACTCTGCGCCCGCGCCGGAGCTCGCACCTATGCGATCGCGCATCGGCCATTCGCGCAGGAAATCGCGCGTCGCATGGGCGCGGGCGAGGTGATCGCGATGGATGATCATGCGCGGATCATCGAGGAGGTGAAGGCGTTCACCGGCGGACTCGGTTGCGATCGCGTGATCGAGGCCACGGGCCTCCAGTGGCCGCTCGACCTGGGCGGGGAACTCACCGCCGAACGCGGCCGCCTGATCATCGCCGGATATCATCAGGACGGACTCCGGCAGGTCAATATGCAGCTGTGGAACTGGAAGGGGATCGATGTGATCAACGCGCACGAACGGGACCCGCGCATCTATATCGAAGGCATGTCCGCCGCGGTGGACGCCGTGGCCGCCGGCCTGCTCGATCCGACGCCGCTCTACACGCACAGGTTTTCCCTCGGAGAACTTCCCCGCGCGCTCGATGCGATGCGCAACCGCGCCGACGGATTCCTGAAGTCTCTCGTCATCTATAACTGAATACGTCTTCCCGCCATGATGAATCTTTGTCCCTCCCACCCGCGCAAGGTGTTGATGACGACCGACACGATCGGCGGCGTCTGGACCTATTCGCTTGAGCTCAGTCGCGGCCTCCTTTGCCAGGGAGTCGACGTGGTGCTGGCGACCATGGGCGCGCCGGTTCAGCCCCGCCAGCGTCAGATGGTCGCGGATCTAGGCCCCGGAATCCGGCTGTGCGAAAGCCCCTTCAAGCTCGAATGGATGGATGATCCCTGGCTGGACGTCGCGGCCGCGGGCGAGTGGCTCCTCGCCCTTGAGCGTGAACATTGTCCGGACGTCATTCACCTCAACGGCTATGTGCATGCCGCGCTGCCGTGGCAGGCGCCGACCTTGGTTGCGGCGCACTCCTGTGTGTTTTCCTGGTGGCAGGCGGTGAAGAAGGATACGCCGCCGGCCGGGTGGCGGTCCTATCACGATGCGGTGAGCGAAGGCCTGCGACACGCCGGGCTGGTCGTCGCCCCGTCCCGGGCGATGCTTGCCCAAATAGCCCGCCATTATGGCCCGCCCGCGAACGCCCGCGTGATCTACAACGGACGCGTCGGCGACAGCCGGCCGCCGGTGGAAAAGGAACATTTCATCCTGAGCGTCGGACGGCTTTGGGATGAGGCGAAAAACGCCGCCGGGCTCGCCTCCATCGCGCCGCGCCTACCCTGGCCGGTGCGCGTCGCCGGGGACACCCGTCGTCCGCATGGCGAAGACGTGGTTCTGCCCCGCGTCGAATTGTTGGGCTACCGTTCCGCCGTGGAGTTGAGGGAGGAATATCGCCGCGCCGCGATTTACGCGCTTCCCGCCCGGTATGAACCCTTCGGTCTCTCTGTTCTCGAAGCCGCTCTGGAAGGTTGTGCGCTGGTGCTGGGCGATATCGCCAGCCTGCGTGAGATCTGGGGATCCACCGCGCTGTTCGTGCCGCCCGACGATCCCAATGCGCTGCATCGGGCGATCACCGATTTGATTGTCAATCCCGCCTGCCGCGAGGCGATGGCCGCGGCGGCGAGGGAGAGAGCCCAATTGTTCACCGCCGAGCGGATGACCTCCGCCTATCTCGCCGCCTATGGCGGCCTGCTCGCTCCCGAAACGCCGGCAGAAACTCCGTTCCACATCTCCGCTTTCGCATGAAAATCCGCCTTTTCTACCACTCTCTTTTGTCCGACTGGAACCACGGCAACGCCCATTTTCTTCGTGGCATCGCCACCGAATTGATCGAACGCGGCCATGACGTGATCGTCTATGAGCCACTCGACGGTTGGAGTCTGAAGAATCTGCGCGCCAAACACGGCGAGGACCCGATCAAGCGGTTTCACGCGGCGTATCCGACGCTTCGCAGCGTTCATTACGATCTCGCGCGATTCGACGCCAATGAAACGCTCGCGGATGCGGACCTCGTCATCGTCCACGAATGGAACGATCCGGAACTGGTCAGGCGTATCGGCAATGCGCGCCGGCGCGGTTCCTTCGTCGCGCTCTTTCACGATACGCATCACCGCCTGGTCACCGAGCCCGACAGCATTCGGCAGTATGAACTCACCCACTACGACGGCGTCCTCGCCTACGGTCGGATCCTGCGCAACCTCTACCTCTCGCACGGTATCACGAAACACGCCTGGACCTGGCATGAGGCGGCGGACACGCGCCGGTTTTATCCGATGGAGCCGAATCGCTACGACGGCGATCTCGTTTGGGTGGGAAATTGGGGCGACAACGAGCGCGAGGAGGAGTTGAAGGAGTTTCTCATCGAACCGATCAAGGCGCTCGGTTTGAAGGCGCGGGTCTACGGCGTGCGTTACCCGGATCACGCCCGCACCGCATTGGCGGAGGCGGGAATCGAATATGCCGGCTGGCTTCCAAACTTCGAGGTGCCGGAGGTGTTCTCCCGGTTTAAGGTCACGGTCCACGTACCGCGCCGGCCCTATGTCAAAGCGCTTCCCGGCATACCGACGATTCGCCCCTTCGAAGCGCTTGCCTGCGGCCTGGCCATGGTGTGTTCGCCGTGGCAGGACACCGAGGATCTTTTCACCGCGAACGATTTTGGCCGCGCGAGAAACGGAAAGGAAATGACCGAGCAACTGGAGCTGTTGCTGGGCTCGTCGAGCTTGCGTCGGAGGATGGCGCGCAACGGCCTGAAAACGATCCGCGCCCGCCATACCTGCGCCCATCGCACCGATGAGTTGTTGGAAATCTTTTCACAACTCGCCCCGTCGAAACGCGTCCGAAAACCGCGTCGCAAGGTCGCCGAGCTTTCCGTGCCCGCCCTGGCAACCCCTTCGCTAGCCCCTCTCTAAAAATACCATGAAAAGCCGACTTAAAATCGCCTTCTTCGGATCCAGTCTCGTGTCCGCCTATTGGAATGGCGCCGCCACCTATTATCGAGGCATCCTGCGGGCGCTCGCCGATCACGGTCACGAGATCACGTTCTACGAACCCAATGCCTACGATCGTCAGGCGCATCGCGACATTCCCGATCCCGACTGGGCCAAAGTCGTGGTCTATTCCGCCGACACGGCCGCCGATGTCCTTGCAACGGTGGAGCAGGCGCGTGGCGTCGACCTGGTGGTGAAGGCCAGCGGTGTCGGTGCTCATGACGAACTCCTGGAAGCCGCGGTCCTGGAGCTTAAAGGTCCGCGCACGCTTGTCGTGTTTTGGGATGTGGACGCGCCGGTCACGCTGGATCGCATGGGCAACGATCCCGGCGATTCCTTTCGCGCGCAGGTGCCTCGCTTCGATCTCGTTTTGACCTATGGCGGCGGGCAGCCTGTGATCGAGGCCTACGAATCCTTTGGCGCCGCGCGATGCGTGCCCATTTACAACGCGCTCGATCCGCATGTGCATTTCCCCGTGCCGCCGGAGACGCGCTTCGCGAGCGATCTCGCGTTTCTCGGAAACCGCCTTCCCGACCGTGAACAGCGAGTGGAGGAGTTTTTTATCGACGTGGCCGAAGCGCTCCCCGCCCGCCGTTTTCTGCTCGGAGGCAGCGGCTGGGGTGATCGCGCTTTGCCGGACAACGTGACCTATGCCGGTCACGTCTACACCAAGGATCACAACGCCTTTAATTCGAGCCCGCTGGCGGTGTTGAACATCAACCGCGAGAGCATGGCGCGCTATGGGTTTTCCCCGCCAACGCGCGTCTTCGAGGCGGCCGGCGCCGGTGCCTGTCTGATCACCGACGCCTGGGACGGAATCGAACTGTTCCTGGAGCCCGGTATGGAAGTACTCGTGGCGCGCAACGGAGCCGAGGTGGCCGCGCATCTGGAGTCGTTGACGCCCGCCAAGGCCCGGATCATCGGCGCCGCGGCGATGAAACGTATCCGCGCGGAACATACCTATGATCGCCGGGTTGTGCAGCTGGAGCAATTGCTTGAAGGGCGCGACGCCTGGAGAGCCGAGCCGGCGGAGGTGAAAGTCGGATGAAAATCGTCATCTTTGGTCTTTCGATCACATCCTCCTGGGGCAACGGCCATGCGACCACCTATCGTGGATTGGTTCGCGAACTGGCCCGGCGCGGGCACCAGGTTCATTTCATCGAACGGGATGTGCCCTGGTATGCCGACAATCGGGATTTGACCGAACTGCCGGGCACCCGGTTGAGCCTCTATCATGACCTGGACGAGCTTCATGGTTACGCCGAGGAGGTTCGCTCTGCCGATGCGGTGATCGTTGGTTCGTATGTTCCGGATGGCATCGAAGTGGGCGAGTGGGTGATCGAGCATGCGCGGGGCGTCACGGCGTTCTACGACATCGATACGCCTGTGACGCTGGCAAAACTGCGCCAGGGGAACGCCGGTTATCTCTCCGCGGAGCTTGTTCCCCGTTATCAGTTGTATCTCTCGTTCACTGGCGGACCGACGCTCGCTCACCTGGAGAAGGAGTGGGGCTCGCCGGCGGCGCGTCCGCTCTACTGTTCGGTCGATCCGGCCGCGTATTATCCGGAGGACAACATACCGCAGTGGGACCTTGGCTATCTCGGCACCTACAGTCCGGACCGCCAACCCGGGTTGATGCGCCTGATGTTGGAGCCGGCCACCCGCATGCCCGCCCGGAAATTTGTCGTGGCGGGTTCCCAATATCCCGCTGACATCGTGTGGCCTGCCAACGTTGCGCGCGTCGAGCACCTGCCGCCCGCCGGGCACCGGCGCTTTTATAACCGGCAACGCTTTACACTCAACCTCACGCGGGCCGACATGATTGCGGCGGGCTATTCGCCGAGCGTGCGGTTGTTTGAGGCGGCCGCGTGCGGCACGCCGATCATCACCGACGAGTGGCCCGGACTGGATGAGTTTTTCACGCCGGGCGTCGAGATTCTCATCGCAAGAACCAGCAATGACGTGGAGCGATTTCTGTGGGGGCTGTCGGATGAGGAGGCGGCGAAACTCGGCCAGGCGGCCCGCAGGCGCGTGCTTGAGCATCACACGGCCGCGCATCGTGCGGCGGAACTCGAAGGCCATCTGCTTGAAGCCGCCAACGTGTCGGCTTCGATCATGTCTTCGTGACAACCCATTCCGGCTCGATGAACAAAGCCCGGTACATGATCACCTCGGACGGGCGGGCCGGTGGTCTGGCGGCGGAGGCCGCGGAGTATGGTCCGTGGTTTCACAATATGCATTTGCCCGACGGCACGCAGACCGCGCCGGATCATCCGCTCGGAGATTTTCCCGATTTCAAGTGGCGGCAGATCGCGGCCCATCTTCCGGAAAATCTCCACGACTGGACCGCCCTCGATATCGGCTGCAACGCGGGTTATTACTCACTCGAGCTCGCAAAGCGCGGGGCACGGGTGACCGGACTCGATATCGATCCCCATTTTCTCCGGCAGGCGAACTGGGCTGCGCGGTGCTTCGACTTGGCGGACCGGATTACTTTTCGCCAGGGGCCGATCTACGATTTGGCGCATTGGGCGGAGCGGTTCGATCTCGTGCTGTTCATGGGGGTTTTTTATCACCTGCGGCATCCGCTGCTCGCGCTCGATATCGTGGCGGAAAAGGTGAAGCGCATGCTCGTGTTTCAAACCCTCACGATGCCCGGGGATGCCGTCGCCGTCGCGCCTCCCGATTTGGAAATCGACGAACGTGACGCATTCCTGCAACCCGGCTGGCCGAAGATGGCGTTCATCGAACGCGCCCTTGCCGGCGACTCCACAAATTGGTGGGCGCCGAACCACGCGTGCATCGATGCGATGCTACGAACCACCGGCCTGGAAATCGTCTCCCGGCCCGGGCATGAAATCTGTATCTGTGTTCCCTCGGAATCCGCCGCAATGGTGCAGGCAAAATACCACGAGGAGCTGTTGTCCGCCACCGGGCGAACGCCGCGGTCTTGAGTGGCGCGGTGTGAAAAATCGAGACGTTCAATTTATGCAAGCAGGCCGGGAATCATCGGGGCAACGTGTTCAAGCGGCGCCATCGGCGGTGCCGCTGTTTTCTCCAAGACTTTTAACGGAAACCACCCCATCCGGAGGGCAGGACCAAGCCTGCTTTCCGGAGACTCCCCGTCCTGAGACACTGCTCGTGTGCGCCTCACCTGAGTGATCCCGCCGCCTGGCCTGGTATTAACCCGCTACGTTTTCATTTTTATGGTCGAAGCAGTGATGTTTTGGAATGAGCCGAACAACAAATCGCATTGGGCGTTTGAGGTGGATC
>JANJTQ010000072.1 GCA_024711005.1 Opitutaceae bacterium
GGATTCGCCGACGAGGCCGATCACTTCACCTCGCTTTACTTCGAAGCTCACCCCGTCGACGGCGTGGACGGAAGCGGCGGGTTTGCCAAACAGACCGGAGGCCCGCCCCGTGAAGTGCGTGGAGACGTCCTTCACTTCAAGAATGGTTTCGTTCGGCTCAATGGTCGGGCGAGTCGGAGGCACAGCCTCGGCGTCGGTTGCGGCGGCGAAATCGAAGCGGGCAAGCAGTTCCCTTTCGGAAATAGGCTTGGACAGATCGGGAGGGAGACCAGGAATGGTGAACAGCGGACGCCCCTTTTCCTGGAGAGCAGGCACGCAGCGCTGAAGGGCTTTCGTGTAGGGATGCTGTGGGTTCCTAAAGAGCGTGCGTGTATCGGCGGTTTCCATGATGCGACCGGCATACATGACCTGAACGCGGTCGCAGAGTCCGGAGACGACGCCCAAGTCATGAGTCACAAAAATGACCGCCATGCCGAACTCGCGCTGGAGTTTCTTGATGAGGGCGAGGATCTGCGCCTGCACCGTCACGTCCAAGGCGGTGGTGGGCTCGTCGGCGATGAGGATATCGGGACGGGTGATCAGGGCCATCGCGATCATCACGCGTTGCCGCATGCCGCCCGAGAATTCATGCGGGTAGCTGTGCATGCGTTTCGCGGCGTCCTCGATTCCGACGGCCTCCAGCATGGCAAGCGCACGCGCGAGGGCGGCTTCGCGAGAGATTTTCTCGTGAATGAGCAGAGGCTCGATGATCTGATCCGAGATGCGCGTATAGGGGTTAAGTGACGTCATCGGATCTTGGAAAATCATCGAGATGCGCCGGCCGCGAATGGCGCGTGCCTCCTTCGGTGAACAATGCAGCAGGTCAACCCCCTCAAACATCGCGGTGCCGCTTTCGATCCGACCGGGCGGCTGGGGAACAAGTCCCATCAGAGAATAGCAGGTAACGGATTTGCCGGAGCCGGATTCACCCACAATGCCGAGGATCTCGCCGCGCTCCAAATCGAAGCTCACGCCATCGATCGCGCGGTAAACGCCGCGCCGTGTGTGAAAATAAGTGCGTAGATCTTTAACCGAAAGCAGCGGCATGGAGAGATGCCAAAAGGGCGGTAATTTTCGGGTGACTGCAAGCCTTCAGGCAGCGTGTGCCTCAGACGCCTAAGTCAGTTCCAATGAAGTTGAGTTTGCCGGACGGCGCATACCCGTTTGAGAAGCCTCAGCCTGGAGGCCCGACGACCTCGTCAGGCTTGATGGCGCGCTCTCCCAACCGACCCGACGAGGTCGTCGGGTCTCCACCTCGGACGCCAGGCGCGGACATGACAGAGTAGAGCTAGGCTCCGAGCGCCTTTTTGATCAACTGCTCAGTCGTGGCCTTGGGACCGAGCGCGAGCGCGGCGCGACGGATGGCCTCGTCGGCGTCCGCCGCTTTGTAACCCAGCGCGGTGAGCGCCAGCACGGCGTCGCGCATCTTGGTGTCGCCGTGGGGCGATCCGGCGGGGGCCCCGCTCGCGGACAGAACCGTTTCCGACGAACCGGTCGCGCCGACCTTGGCGCGAAGCTCAACCACAAGCCGTTCGGCGGTCTTTTTGCCGATGCCGGGGCATTTCGCGAGCGTGGCGATGTCGCCGCTGCCGATGGCACTTTCGAGCGAAGGCAGGGACAGCTTGCTCATGATGGTGAGCGCCATCTTCGGTCCCACGCCGGTGACGTGCTCGATCATCAGGCGGAAAAAATCGCGCTCCGCAGGCGTGGCGAAACCGTAGAGGGTCTGCGCGTCCTCGCGATAAATCACGAGCGTGTGAAGCTTCACCGTCGAACCGGTGGCGGGGAGTTTTTCCGCCGTGGTAACGGGGATGTTTACTTCGTAGCCGAGTCCGTTGAGCTCAACAATCGCATGCAACGGTGTCGCTGCGGTGAGCAAACCCTGGATGGAAGTGATCATCTGAGTGTCGATGAAATGACCAATGCCCAATGACGAATGACCAATAAAAAAAGCCGCGGCAGATTGAGTGCGGGGGCGTGGTCAGCCATTGGGAATTGCGTCATTGAAGATTGGTCATTTCGGCTGCGTCTCAGCGCAGTCCGAGCACGTCCTGCATGTCGTAAACACCGGCGGGACGTCCGACAACCCACTGCGCGGCGCGGATTGAGCCGCGCGCAAAAATTCCGCGGTCCGACGCTTTGTGGGTGAGTTCAATGCGTTCGCCGAGCGCGGCGAACATCACCGTGTGGTCGCCGACCACGTCGCCGCCGCGCAAGGCATGAATGCCGACTTCGGTGGAGGTACGTTCGCCGGTGATGCCTTCGCGTCCGTGGCGCAGGGCCTCGGCCGTGAGCTTACGCTCTTCAAGGATGATTTCGAGCAGACGTGCGGCGGTGCCGCTGGGGGCGTCTTTTTTAAAGCGATGGTGCATCTCGATCACCTCGGCGTCGTAGTCGGAGCCGAGGACGGATGCGGCGCGGCGGGTCAGGGCAAAGAGCAGATTTACGCCCACCGAGTAGTTGCCGGACCAGACGCAAGGCACTTTGGCGGCCTCGGCGAGCAGGCGTTTTTTTTCCTCGGCGGCGTGGCCGGTGGTGCCCACGACGAGCGGCTTGTTGTTGGCCACGGCCAGACGCACCACTTCGGCGGAGATGTGGTGTGAACTGAAATCAATCACGACGTCTCCCTTGGTGATGCCGGCGGCGATGTCGTCGCCGGCATCGATCGCCGCGGCAATGGTGGCGCCGGCTTCCTGCGCGGCGGTGGTGATGGCCTGGCCCATGCGGCCGCGGGCCCCGATCAAAGCGATGCGAAGGGACATGAGATTATTTGCCGAGGGATTTAAGGACGGAAACGAGTGTCTGCTCGCTGGCCTTGGTGAGTTCCGAGAGCGGCTCCCGAACGAGGGCGGTGCGAATGATCCCGGCGCGCGCGAGAGCGTATTTCACCGGAACGGGATTCGGCTCGATGAAGAACGTCTTGAAGATCGGGTAGAGCTTGCGGTGAAGTTTGGTGGCCTTGGCAAGATCGCAGGCGAGGCCGGCGTTGACGAGTTGGACGACTTCCTTGGCAAGGAGATTCGAGGCGACGCTGATGACCCCCTCGGCGCCGACCGACATGAAGGGCAGGGTGAGGCTGTCGTCACCGCTCAGCACAGTGATGTCCTTGCCGAGCGCGTGTTTGATCTGATCCACCCGGTCGACGGAACCGCCGGCCTCCTTGATGTAACGAACATGTGGATACTTCGCGCGCAGACGCTCGATGACCGGTACGCCGATTTCGATGCCGCAGCGGCCGGGGATCGAGTAGAGAATGACGGGCTTGTCGGTCGCCTCGGCGACGGCGGAAAAATAGCGAAACACGCCTTCTTGCGACGGCTTGTTGTAATAAGGTGCGACGACCAGCACCGCGTCGGAGCCGGCCTCGGTGGCCAGCGAGGTGAGTTCGACGGCCTCCTTGGTGGAGTTGGAGCCGGTGCCTGCGATGACCGGCACGCGACCGCGGGCGGCCTCGATGACGGCGCGTACGACATCAAGGTGTTCCTCGTGCGACAGAGTGGGGGACTCGCCGGTCGTGCCAACGGGCACGAGGCCGTTGATGCCCGACTTTATTTGAAACTCCACGAGTTTGCGCAGATCGTCGTAAGCGACGGACTGATCTTTTTGGAAGGGGGTCACGAGTGCTGTGATCGTGCCGGTAAGAGGGCGGAGTTTCATGGCTGGTTTACGGGAAGATACCTTGCACAGCAGAGCACCCCACTTTACCAAATCCGCAACGTTTTTCATCCATCCCTACTTGCATGTCGCAGACCACCGAAATTTTTAATGATTTGCTCAAACTTGCCGTGGAAAGCGGCGCGAGCGATATCGTGATCAAATCCAACAAACCGGGTTACGTGCGTCTCTCGGGGCGCTTGAAGCCGGTGGACATGGACCCGATTTCCGCCGACGAAGTGCGCGAGTTCGTGGATACACACGTGCCACGTGTGTTTAAGATGCGCTGGGAAGACGAGGGGCAGGTGGACTTCGCGTATTCGGCGGAGGGAGTGGGTCGCTTCCGCGTGAACGGGTTCCATCAACGCGGCACGGCGAGTATCGTTTTCCGTCATATCAAGAGCCGAGTGCCGACATTCGCGAATCTCGGACTCAACCCCGAACCGATGCTCAACCTGGCCAAGGCCAAGGACGGCATCGTGCTTGTGTGCGGCGCCACCGGTTCCGGCAAGAGTTCGACCATGGCCGCCATGCTGGGTTGGATCAACGAGAACATGGACAAGCATATCGTGACGCTCGAGGACCCCATCGAGTTCACGTTCCAAGACGACAAGTCCGTGTTCCAACAACGCGAGATCGGCCTCGATGTGCCGACCTTCGAACTCGCGATCAAGTCGGTGCTGCGTCAGAATCCCGACATCATTTTGATCGGTGAAATGCGCGACCGCGAAACCTTCGAAACCGCGATCTCCGCGGCCGAGACCGGTCACTTGGTGTTATCCACGATGCACGCGGCGACGGTCGCACAGTCGCTCACCCGCTTGTTTGAGTTCTTCCCGCCCGAGCAGCAACTCCAGGCCCGCCGCCAGGTGGCCGGTTCGTTGCGCGGTTTTATCTGCCAGAAGCTCATTCCCACCATGGAAGGTGGCGGTCGTGTCCCGGCCAACGAAATCCTTTCCGCGGATAGCGTGATCAAGACGCTGATTCTCGAGGGCCAATTCGAGAAGATCCAAGCGCTCTTGGAAAGCGGCACCGACTCGGCGAGCTTCTCGTTTAATCGCGATCTCTACCGACTCGTAAAGGCCGGCACGGTCAGCAAGGCGGAGGCCTTGCGCTTCTCCCCGAATCCGCAGGCGCTGGAGATGAACCTCAAGGGCATCTTCTTTAAGACCTGAGCGTAGGGCGGCTAAAAAACAACCAGCCTCATCACCTCGTCTGCAACCTGCGGTCGACCGTGCCGTCGGGTACTTTTCCCACGCAAGGCGCTTCGGCCGATTTTCGGGCTTGGTTTCAGGCTGGCGGAGCCTTAGCCGTGATCGTTTCCAATCATGGCTACCGCACTTATTTTTTCCGGACAGGGCGCCCAAAAAGTCGGCATGGGCAAGTCGCTCTACGAAAACTCCGCCACCGCGCGCGCCCTCTACGATGAAGCCAACCGCGTGCTCGGCTGGAATCTTGCAAAAATCTGCTTCGAGGGTCCGGACTCCGAGCTCACCCAAACCAAGGTTTGCCAGCCGGCGCTCTTCGTCCACGGCATGGCGCTGCACGCCATCTTGAAAGAACAGGGGAAACTCGGCGACGTGAAGTTCGCGTTCGGTCTCAGCCTCGGCGAGATCACCGCGCTTACAGCCGCCGGCGTGTTCGATTTCGCCACCGGCCTGAAAGTCGTGGCCGAACGCGGCCGCCTGATGCAGCTCGCCTGTGAACAAACCACCGGCGGCATGGCCGCGATCTTGGGCGAGGAACGTGCGACGATTTACGATCTCTGCGCCGCGTTCGACATCGAGGCAGCCAATTTCAATGCCCCCGGCCAGATCATTGTTTCCGGTGACAAGGCCAAGGTGGATGCCGCCGTCGCCGCCGCCAAGGACCGCGGCATCAAGAAAGTCATTCCGCTCAATGTTGCGGGAGCCTATCACAGCCGGTTGATGGAGCCGGCTCGCGCCGCCTTCGCCACCTTCTTGGAGGGAGTTCAGTTCAACGCCCCGCAGCTCACGGTGTTCACCAACACGACCGGTCAGGCCGTGAGCGAGCCCGTCGCCATTCGCGAGGCCCTCGTGAAGCAGATCGTCTCGTCCGTGTTGTGGGAAGATTGCATGCGCTCGGCGGTCGCCGCCGGTGCGAGCGATTTCCTTGAGCTCGGGCCGGGTGGGGTGCTCGCCGGCCTGGCCAAGCGCACGGACAAGGCGTGGGTCGTCAAGAGCCAGGCCGAGTTCGCCGATTTGGGGGCTTGAATGCCACAAGGGGCGGCCACACGCTCTTCCTTTAACTCTCTTTAACCGCATCTGTTGGTCCCTCCCCACGGGACACATTGTCAGCCCGCCTGCCCGCATGGACGTCT
Organism: Opitutaceae bacterium; assembly: GCA_024711005.1. Taxonomy (GTDB): domain Bacteria; phylum Verrucomicrobiota; class Verrucomicrobiia; order Opitutales; family Opitutaceae; genus Rariglobus. The sequence continues at coordinate 6,035 of JANJTQ010000072.1, forward strand.
CCCTAACCCGTAATTTCTGCATCATCGCCCACGTTGACCACGGCAAGACGACGCTGTCCGACCGCTTGTTGGAATACACCAACACGGTTACGCAGCGCGTGCTCACCGAACAGCACCTCGACTCCATGGACCTCGAGAAGGAGCGCGGCATCACCATCAAGAGCCACCCGGTGACCATGCACTACCCGGCCAAGGATGGGATGATCTACAAAATCAATCTCATGGACACGCCGGGTCATGTGGATTTCGCCTACGAAGTTTCCCGTTCGCTCGCCGCTTGCGAAGGCGCCGTCCTCTTGATCGACGCCGCCCAAGGCGTCGAGGCGCAGACCGTCGCCAACGCCCATCTCGCCACCGCGCAGGGACTGAAAATCATTCCCGTCATCAACAAGATCGATCTGCCCTCGGCGAATCTCGAACTCTGTATCACCCAGCTCGAAGACATTCTCATGATTCCCGGCGAGGAAGCCATTCTCGCCAGCGGCAAATCAGGCATCGGTATCCAGGATATTCTTGAAGCCGTCGTCGCCCGCATCCCGCCGCCGCGTTGGTCTCACCACGATCACACACGCGCCCTCGTCTTCGATTCTCTCTACGACAGCTACCGCGGCGTCATCACCTATGCCCGCGTGTTCTCCGGCGCGGTGAAGGCCGGCGACCAAATGCTCCTGATGAGCAACACCCAGAAATCCGAAATCAAGGAAGTCGGCGTTTTTACCCCGAAGATGACCAAGGTGGACGTCCTCGGAGCCGGCGATGTCGGTTACGTCATCTCCAACATCAAGGACACCTCCGAGATCAAGATCGGCGACACGCTCACGCTCGCGAAAAGCCCGGCAACGGAAATGCTGCCCGGCTACAAGGAAGTCCGCCCGATGGTGTTTTGCGGTCTGTATCCGCTCGAATCCAGCGACTACGAAAAGCTCAAGGCGGCCCTCGGCCGTCTGCGCCTCAATGACGCGGCGTTTCTCTACCAATCCGAAAGCTCTCTCGCCCTCGGGTTCGGGTTCCGCTGCGGCTTTCTCGGCCTCCTGCACATGGAGATCATTCAGGAGCGCATTCGCCGCGAACACGACGTCGACATCATCTCGACGTATCCAAGTGTTGTATACCGCGTGAAGCCCCACAGCCGCGACGAGATCGAGGTGGACAATCCCGTCAACCTTCCGGACCCGGGCACCATCGATTACATCAGCGAGCCGACCATCAAGGCGTCGATCCACATTCCCAACGAGTCGATGGGCGACATCCTTTCGCTCATCATGGAAAAGCGCGGCATCTGCGATCACACCGACACGCTTGACGGCAACCGCGTGATGCTCAGCTGCGTCCTTCCGTTGAACGAGATCCTCGTCGATTTCAACGACCGCCTGAAGTCCGTGACCCACGGCTACGGTTCGATGGATTACGAGCTCGGCGAGTATCGGGTTTCCGATCTCGTGAAGATGGACATCATGATCAACGGCGATCCGGTCGACGCGTTCTCCAGCATCGTTCACCGCGACAAAGCAGAAGTCAAGGGACGCGTCCTCTGCGAAAAGCTCGCCGATATCATCCCGCCGCAGATGTTCAAAGTCGCCATTCAGGCCGCGATCGGCGGCAAGATTATCGCCCGCGACAACGTGAAGGAAATGCGCAAGGACGTGACCGCAAAGTGCTACGGCGGCGACATCTCCCGTAAGCGCAAGCTCCTCGACAAACAGAAAGAGGGCAAAAAGAAGATGAAGATGATCGGCAAGGTAAACATCCCGCCGGACACGTTCATTCAGATTCTCAAAAACTAATTACCTATGGGAGCGAGCTTGCCGCGATGACCGGAATCGCGAACAAGCTCGCTCCCACGCTCGAATCATCGCCTCCACGCAGGTCTTCCGCATTGCTCAATCCCCATGTTTTTCGGACTCTTCTCGTCGGTCGAAACGAAAATGCGCACCACCGCCGCCAATTGGCTGGAGCTGGCCGACAAGGTGTATCACTATCGTCGCGACCGACTGACCGAGGCCGAACGCACCGCAATTCAGCAGGCCGCCGGTTCGCTTCGTCGTCAGCTGAAGGAGAAGAGCGATGCCAGCAAGCTGAAGCTCGGCATTGAGGCGCTCGAAAACGTTCTCCGTCGCACGGGTGGCACTCACTACCCGAAATCGGCATGGATGGAGAACGTGGAATTTTTCCTGGTCGCCGCCATCGTGATCCTCGGCGTGCGGATGTATTTCGTGCAGCCGTTCAAGATTCCGACCAATTCGATGTGGCCGAGTTACAATGGCATGACCCCCGAAGTGTTCGCATCGAAGGCCGACGAACCCAATGCCGCGGGCAGGGTGCTGCGCCTCGCCGCCATGGGCGCGCGCCCGCGCACGATCGACGCCCCGGTGGACGGCGAAGTGCGTGTCCCCGTGATGGGCAACGGTGCCCAAGTCCGCCTCCCGTTTCGCGAAGTGAAGGGCCGCAGTTGGTTTATTTTCCCTGCGAAGCTAAAAGAATACACGCTGTTCGTTGATCAGCGCCCGGTCACCGTGACAGTGCCGTGGGATTTTGATTTTGAATGGGTGGTGAGAGATGCCTTTTTGCCCGGAATCACGACGAGAAGAAACCCCGGAAGCGTCGATTTGGCCGCGTTCATCAAAGAGAATCGCGGCACCTTGATGCGGACGCCGGGAGGCATGGACCTGTGGAAAACGGGCAAACACGTCCGCGCCGGCGAACGCGTGCTGTCGTTCGATATTCTCACGGGAGACCAACTCTTCGTTGACCGCATGAGCTATCATTTCGTGAGGCCTGAGGTCGGCGACGGCTTTGTTTTTCGCACCGATCATATCGACAGCCCCAGCATGCAGCTGAACGGACGGCAACTGGAGCAATATTACATCAAGCGTCTGGCGGGCACGCCGGGCGACGTGTTGGAAATCCGCGAACCGGTTCTGTATCGCAACGGCGCGCCCATCACGGGATCGAAAGCCTACGAACGTAACGCCACACTCGAAGGGAATTATCCCGGCTACCAAGCGACCGGCCTGTTGGCGCCAGGGCAAACCTACACGGTGCCGGCAGACTCATATATCGCCTTGGGCGACAACTCGGCCAACAGCCAGGACAGTCGCTACTGGGGAACGGTACCGGCCAAGGACGTCGTGGGACGTCCGCTGTTCATCTATTATCCGTTCACGAAACGCTGGGGCCCGGCACCGTAGGTCGACCGGATTGATCGGCGAGGGAGGGGCGACGTCTTCGAAATAACATCACTGGGGGCGCGGCTCCGGGGTGTTCGAAGTGCAGTCGGCTGTTTGCCGGTGATTTTGTGAGAGCGAGCTTGCTCGCGATTCCGATCCTCGCGAGCAAGTGGCGGACTGTCGCTCACGCTCGAAACGCTCCCACGTTCAAACCTTCCGCGGCTACATTCTCTGCGCACGCAATCCCGTGGATCTCCGAAAGGTGTCCGGGATTTTCTTGGATAAGCCATGCCGGAAACGATTCCGGGTTGTAGCGCGTAAGAACCGCCACTTACTGGACTTCAGTCGTCCGGACCCCGGTTTCGGGATCGTAATGCTTATCGCACAATAAACACTAAGTCCTTTAATCAGAGCAGGTTACGACGGGGCTTTTGCGGTGCTTTTTGGTGCTTGGCGATGAGGGCGAGAACCTCCCAGACCTTTTCGGCCGGGACTGCGGACAGCGCCGTGATGTAAATCGCGGCGAGGTTGTTGTTACTGAGGAAACCGAGTGCCTTGCGTTGGTCTTCAAGCGCCACTTGCACGGCATCGGTGGTCAAAACTTTGAACTGGGATTCAGCGGCCATTATGCGCGTTCCCAATTCCAACCGAGGTATTCAGAAAGGAAATACCACTGGTATTTTGTGCCGAGGGCGCGAGCGCCTCCGCGTTGGTGTTTGCTGGCTCGGTTGAAGGCTTCAAGGCCAGCGGTCGAAAGCATCATCTCCAGCGCGGCCACTCCGGCCTCGCTGACGTGTTGCTCGCCTTGCCAGATGGCTTGGATTTGCGGGCCGGTGTGGCGCAACTGATGGCCGATCTCCTGAAGGCGAGCAAACAGACGGCGCGTGTCGGTGAAGACCTCGCGGCCGCGTGAGGTGGAGACGATGACCACGGGAACCAACAGGCGCGCAAACATCCCGCCCGAGGGTTGCTCGGCGGGAAGCTCGCGAATGATGGCGGAGGGTAGGGACATCAGAGGAGCTTTTCCCAACCGTCCGCGCCTGCGTAGTAACTACCGCCAACCGAAAGAAAGCAGTCGCCGGTTGTGATCTCGATGGCGATGCAGTCAGGACGCCATGAGGTGATTTCAAAGGGCTGACGACGTTCGGGAAGCTCACGCGTCCATCCGCAAAATTCGCCGTCAAAGAAGACGAAGAAGCCATCCTTGTATTCATCGCGATATTGGGCGGGAACGCGGGTCAATTCGTGGTTGGGGTGGGGTAACGGCGTTTGGCGTAGCGTGGTCATTGTTCGCCTTTCCTGACCGCGTCGGCGACGGCGGCATCAACGATGTTTTGCGCGCTTTCGATGCAGCGGGACGAAACCTTCACCAGCTCGCAATAAGCGTGACGGTCGGCGGGATGAACGAGCGAAACGGCGGCGGCTTGATCGAGGATTTCCCCCTGTAGCTTGGTGAGACTTTGCGCGAGAACGCGAAGGGCGGAGGCGCTCATTTGACGGCCCCCAGTTGAGAGATGCGGAATTTGACGGGCTTGGCCTCGTCGGCGCGGGCTCCGTCGGTGAACGAGTGAAGCAGGCAGGTTGCCCACCCGTTGCGGGTCAGGGATCGCACGCGATAAATCGCGGGGCTTTTCGAGCGCGGGAGCTGACGCACAAGCGCGCCGGTATGGACGGCTAAGGAGTTCATTTGGCGGCCTCCTTCGCGATTTCGGCGGCGGTCAGTAAGTCTTCGAGATTGGCGGTCTTTGTGCAGACGATTCCCCGGATTCGCCTCACATCAGGTAGATCGTCGTTGAAGGGATTCACGCTGGCTTCGAGGGCGATCAAATCCGCGATATATGCCGCGAATGACTGATTGCGGGATTTCGCGGTGAGAACCGCGAATGCATGAAGGCCTTTTTCAAGCCTTAGCCCGGTTCGGGCGTAGATGGTGGTTTTCATGGTCTTTGGTAGCCCACCACCGCCGGGGTCTTTGGCTACCAAACCAAAGATCACCCGGCGGCGTGGTGGTTACGAAAGATACTATTGATACGAGTCGATCAAGGATTTTCCGACGTCTTCCATGATGCACATGCCTAACGAAGAATCAGGGAAACCCCTAACGGCACAGATAAACGTGAAGATGACGCCTGAGCTTAAGGCGGCCCTTCTGTCATTCTACGAAGCAACTCGAATCCCTCCCGGGGACCTGATGAGGGGCTTAGCGGAGATGGCTGTTGATTACCTCGGATCAACAGGGGAATTCTCATTCCCGGGCTTACAGCTGATCAAAAATCGGACATTGCCGCAGGGTTCAATTAAGCAGCCACGCACAACGGCAGAGCTGGCGCAAAAAAGCGCCATGAATCGCCTAGCCGCGATGCCGATGACCACGGGCGATTCAGGCATTGATTCGGGCCTCGGCGGACTGGGCTTAGTGAATGCGTCGGGAGGGAAAGCACCGCGTCCGCCTCGCACAAAGACACGCGGTAAACCGGTTAAGAAGACGAGCTAGCCGAAATCATCCAATTTCCACTATGAAAAAACACCTCGCATTCCTTGCCTTTATCGTGACGGCTGTCACCGGATTTGCCGCACCTGGCTCTTACCAAGTCGTGACGTTGGCGCTTACTAATTCCGTTACCGAGTCGAATCCGCAAACGCTCCTTTCCAATGGGAACAAGGTGCAATCAAACAAGGTGGTTCTCTACAAGATTACGAATGTAGCGATTCTCTCCGAAGCGCAGCGGATCGGGCTACTCACCGAGGGCTCACTGACTGGCTGGAAAATCGTCTTAGTCTGGGACCAAGACGGAAACCAAGAGGGGTTTTACGCGTTTAACGGACTGTCTCAGGTATCGCTGGACAGCATTATCAGGATTGACCCTACAATGGGCGAAGACGTCGAAAGCGGGAAATGGGTAAGGAACACGTCGGATCGCATCATCTCCGGCAGCAAAACCAACACCTACGCCCAAGTAATCGGCCTTTCCGATACGGTTGACGATTACCTCGGAATGGCCACGGCGAAGATCAAATACACGATAAAGGACATGGGCGTTTTCGGCGTGGTCTGGCTCCCGGGCGCTTTTAGAACGTCGGCAATCGCTGGATATGGAACCGACGGCAGCATTTGGGGCGGGACGATTTCATGCGCCAAGGGTATTGCCGTAATGAACACCGGTTCGATTTTCCTTAATTAATCATAAACGAAATCGCCCGCCCCGGCATGGAGCCAGAGCGGGCGGGGAGAGATAGGGCCGGCCGGATTGGCCAGAAGGATCACATGTGAAACGCGCCTTTGGGCGAGATGAAGGGGACTTTGTAGACCGAAAAATCCCGGTGGTCCGTCGTCAAGACGGTCGATCCGCGATGGCGACGGGCGAGGATCACGGCGCAAGCGTCGGCGTAGTCCATGCGCGCCTTCCATTTGGTCATTTCATCCAGCACGTCCACGGGGGCGGGATCTTCGACGCTCATGCGTTCAACCAAACGGCGCAGGTCGGCCACCAGTTCGGGCGCGTTTTCAATTCCATGCGTGGCTTCGGCGACGGCGGCGGAAGTCACGATGAAGGGACCGGGACGCCCCAGCATCTCCTTGCGCGCCCAAGGGTAATCGGGGTCTTTAGCGTTGATGGCCGCGATGAGCGGACCGGCATCAAGTATTATGATCGGCGAGGATGCGCGCACGGATGTGTTTTTTGAGGGCCTTCCCTTTCAGCGGGGTAAAGGAGTGGGAGCCGAAAACATGCTCAAGTCCGGCAAAGGGGTTCCCCGGAACCGCACTGACGACAGCCGGCGCGGCCTTTCGACCAACCCTACGGCCGCGAGCGGGTTTCTTTGTTTTGGTAAGCGTGCTCATACCCGCAGACTGTGCGGCGGCCGGGCGCGTTGGCAAGAACGCGAGCATGACGAGGCCGACGAGCGGCAGAAGCCAGAGCCATGCAGGGAGTTTCATCCGTTGAAAAGTTGTCCCGCCCGGGCCGGAGTTAAAGCGGCCGGGCGGGGTGTGGGCGTTGGAGCCGGCCGGGTTTAGGCGGCCGGAAGTTTTTTGAGCCGGAGGTGCCAGAGAGACGGACCGGCAACGGCAAGCGCGCCGCCGACGCCGAGGACGATCCAGAGCCAAACCGGCATTTCTTCGATGGACAGGCCGAGGAAGCACGCGCCGGCCACCGCGCCCCCGCCAAGTCCAAGGAGGTCCCACCCCTTCACCAAGCCAAACGCGCCGGCTGCAAGGCCCGCGACGAGGCCCAGACGCAGCCAGAGCGCAGCCTTGCCCTTGGCTTCCTCGGCGGGCGTCGGCGGGGCGGCCGGGGTGAAGGCTTGCGGGCCGGTGACCGTGTCGCGGCGTGTCTCCGCGCTGAATAGTGATTCGCCCGACAGCTTCGCCGACATGGAGCCATCGGCGGCGAATGACACGACGGAACCGGCGGGCAAGGGGACCTTGGCGGCGGTCGCGTCACTGGATGCTTTGGCCGGTTGCGCGGCGTCTCCGGTTTGCTGGATATGCGCGGAGCCGGCGGTTGACCTGGCTGCGGGTGCTCTCGCACCGATCGCGCAGCCGGGGAGCAGCATGACGAGTGCGAGGGCGAACAGAATCCAAGCAATGAGGAGTAAGGAGGCTTTCATTTGCGGCGAAGGTTTTGGATTTTCTCAACGATGGAGACGGTCATGAACGCGGCGGTGGCGATTGACGCGACGATGGCGGCCGTCTTCGCGAATTGGTCGAGTCCCCAGCTTGTAGCCGTTCCGAGGATACCGATTGAGAGACGGGTGACATCGTTCATTGTTTGGCGAAGCGGCGGGGATCGGTGCGGAAGGCGAGGATGGCAAAGAAGACGACGGCGGCGGCGAGGACGCCCGCAATCAACACGTTTCGAGTCGTGCCCCGGTTCTGTTCGGAAAACGGGTTGATTGCCTGCCCTTGCTTGACGACTTCGCTCGTGAATTCGGCGTACGCATCGCCGATGCCGTAGGTCGCCAGCGGGCCGAAGTTGAGGCCGGTCGCGAGCTGCGCCGAGTTGACGGTGCCTTCATCGAAGCGCTCCGGGTAGGCGAGGATGATTTCGGCGAGTTCGGACAGATACCGGTTCCGGTCATCGTGCGACAGGGAAGGCGTTTCATCGACGGCCACGGCGAGCGAGGCACGCGAGAGAGCGAGGATGCGAGCGCTGCGGAGGTTGGCGGCTTGTTGTTCAGTCATGGCGGGCGGGTGTTAGTTGGTGAGGATGCGGCCCCACGAGACGCGGAAGGTGAGAGACAGGGTATGGTCGCTGTCTTTGGTTTCGGCGGCGGCGAGTAGGACGCGCAGGCCGGCGTCGGAACCGGCGTTGCCTGCAAGCCAAAGCGTGCGGATAGAGGTCGAGTTTCCGGCTGCGATTCCCAGCGTGCCTGAAAACGTTCGGGTGAACGATCCGGCTACGTAGCTTGCGGCCGTCGCTGCGACGGTGGCGAGCACACCGGCCGTGTTGGGATTGACGAAAGCCTCGGCCAGATCGCCGAGGGCGGCCGTCGACGCGGACACGGATACATTCTTGGCGGACGATGGCTCCAACCCGTTGCGGGCCGTGATCGCGCCGGTTGTCGATACGATGCTGATCGCGGCCGATCCACTGGGGACCACCATTTGCCCGTTTTGAGTCCAGCCGGTAATCGCCGAGACGTACGCCGTCGGTGTCGCGGGGCTGAGGGTCAATGACAGTTCGACCGTTACGCGTAGTTGCTGACCCGATACGAGAGTCACGCCTACGCCGTCCAGCAAATCGCGCCCGAACAGGTTTGCGCCCGCGCTGGCGGTGTAGCTCCAACCGATTTCGCGATAATTCACGGTTCCCGTCTCGGCGGAGAAAATGAAGGTGCGCTTCATCGTCGCGGTTCCACCGGTCCAGACCGTGCCATGCGCGCCGCTATCGGCGGACAGCGTGCCCGTACGCTTCGTTTCGGTCGTAAGTCCCGTCTGGTTTACATACCAGATCGTTCCCTCTCCGGCGGCAATGGTGCCAGACGTGGCAACGGTCACCGTTGATGCGTCGGTGAAGGCAGTCACGTAGACTTCCTCTCCGGTGTCCCATTTGAGCAATCGGCCGACGTCGGCGGCCTCAAAGAAGCCGGCCGATGCGGTGACCGTGGTCCCGGCGCGGCTGAACGTGACGGCCCCGCTGTCTCGCTTGGTTGGGTCGGTCCCGGTGCCAATGACGGCTTGCGTGAACGAGGCCGCCCAAGACCTGGCTGCGATGCCGTCGAGTCCTTGGTCAAGGATCAGGTTGCGCTTCCGGGGCAGGCGCATGACTTCGCGGCCGGTCGCGGCGTCGATGACGGCAACGGAATAGTGGACTTGTGACCCCATCGAGGGGACGGCGATTGATTTTTTAGGCGAGGACATAGGAACCAGATTCGATTGAGGCGTTGAGGGTGGCGGCGGCGTCCGGCGCATCGGCGGCGATGACTACCAGCGTGTAAGCTCCGGAGGTCAGAGCGGCGGCGAGGTCGGCGGCATTGCTGGGGGCCGTGGTTGCCACGACTACCAGCGCGTAATCTCCGGCGATCAGATCGGCGGCGAGGGTTCCGGCGTCGGACTCCGCGCCGACGGCAATGTCGACAACCGGGACGATGGCAGAGACGTAATCCCCCGATTCCAGCGCAGCGGCGAGAGTGCCGGACCCGACGGCCGGGGCCGTGGTCGCGACGACTACCAACTCATAAGCGCCGGACTCCAGCGCGGCCGAAAGCTCCGCAGGGGTGTTAAAGAACGGGTCCGCGTAACGCGGGCGGATGTAGAGCCGGGGCGTCGGTCGGGATTGGAGATTGCCGCATGTGCGCATGGGTCCGCGTCACTGCGTCCACCAGATTTCAGCGATGCGACAGGCGACGGCCGCGCCGTTGGCGTTGTAAATTTCGACGTCGCCGGAAATCGGCAATGAAACCGCCGTCTGCGCAAAGATCGTGTGACCGACCGCGCCCGCATAGTCGCGCACTTGGATCGAGAGCGCGGGATCTTCGTTCGTCACGACGATGGCCTTGCGGCGGACGTCGCGGTTGTTCGCGGCCGGGGCGGCCGGGAACCGTTGACCGGTCGCCGCGGCGAGGCTGTCACCCGTCCACGGAGCGAAGCGCGTAGGTGCTTCCATCGCGGACCGGCGATTGTCTACGAATTGAGTAAAGCCAATCCAGACGGCCACGCGGATCGGTGCATCGGAGAGGTTGCGCAGTTCGACGCCTGAAAATTGGTCTTCGGGATCGGCGTTGAGTTGCTGACCCTGCTCAAGCAGCGATTCCGGGGCTTGGTCGAGCTTCACGCCGAGAAGGCCGGGCGCTTCAACCACGCTGAAATAACGGCCGGAAGCCGGAATTCTCAGGGTAGCTCCGGCTTGGATGATGGGACGGTGTAGAGTGCTGTCGGCTTTCATTTTGAGGAGCGGCGGGAGGAGAACCAAGAGACGAGAGCAGTGACGGCGACGAGTCCGACGATGCCCGCGATGAGGAGGGACTTGATGTTTTTCGAGGCCAGCGGATCGGCTTTGTTATCGGTCAGGTTTTCGATGGCCATCCGGCTCTGACCTTCCGCGCTGGTCGTAACCCGGTCGATGACGGAGCGCGTCGAATTGATGGTTTCAAGGTTTGCGGTCTTGAGGTGTTCCACGGCGGAGTTCGCGAGCGCGATAGCGGCTTCGGAACCGTCTTGAATGGTGACGTTGGACCCCTCGGAGGCGGTGACGGTGTTTGTCTTCTTCGTGTTCGTCTGATCGCCCGCAACCGTGGTCCCGCTCCCGGTCGATCCCTTCACGGCAAAACCTCCCTCGCCTTGGTTTATCGAGTCGTCTTCAAGCTTGATAGACTCGTCAAGGTTGACCGTCGATTTTGAGCCGGAAGCGGCTACGGATTTCGCGGTCGAATTCGTGCCCGCATTGGCGGAGTTATCGGCGGCGGAGGTCGAAGTTGAACTTTTGGATTTGGAGCCCATCGGGGATCAGGTGTTGAGATTTTTCTGAAGGATGACTGCGGCGACTTCCCAGCCCTGTTCCGTCGTGAGTCGGCGGACCAAGCCGGGGCGTTCGGTTGTGCAGCGGATGACCTTGCAACCGAGTGAACGGGCGTGGTCGTAAATCACGGGTGAGAATTCGGCCAAGATGCGGTTGGCTCCGTCGCCGCCGGCCAAAAGAGCGACAAAGTATTCCTCGCCGCGTTGGAGCCATGAGAGCGTCCCGACGCGCAGGCCGTCCCGCATGAGGCCTGCGGTGGGCAGATCGCGACGGACATCGATCACGGCCGGGGAGACGTCGCCGCCCCGGGCGCAATCAGCCTCGGCTTTCGCGCACCAAGGCGCGCCCACGATGGCCCGGGTGAGTGTTGCGGCAGACATGGGTCAATCCCGGCGACGTTTACGAGGGCGGAAGACCAAGACCAACACGGCGACGACAAGCGCCGCGATGGATGCGCCAACCGCGACGGGCAACCACGACGGAAGCGCGCCCGCGCCGCCCGCTGCGTTGACGTTGGAGCCGTCGCCGCCGGTCGCTGCGGTGTCGCCACCTTTCGCGCCGGTGCCGAGGGTCCGCGACCCGAAGCTGATATTGACCGGACCGGCCGGCATGAGAGGGACGCCGGCTCCGCCTCCGCCCCCGCCTCCTAGAAGGCTCGATCCGATGGTTCCGGCCGCTCCGATTGCGGCTACGCCTAATGCTCCAAAGCTCATTCTGAAATTTCGTTGAGGGTTTCGAGTGCGGTCAGGATCTCGTGAGCTCGGAAGGTTTCGCTCTTTCGGACCAACTGAGATTCCAGCGTTTCAACGTCGGTCTCGGCGGTCGGGTGGACGGTCATCCACCTCATTTTTTCGGTGATATACAGAACCTTCCTGACGCCCGGGCTGGACTTGAAGACGGCCGGGGCCGTGATGGTGTAGGTCTGCCCGTCCATGACGACGCGGGCGCTACCTTCCAGCACGATGTTGAAATGTTCGGTCAGGTGCTCATGACCGATCACGATCGCGCCGGCCGGCATGGTGATTTCACGCAGGTAGACGCCCGGGCCGAAGCGGTGAACAAGCGGCATCTCCACTTGCGGCAAACACAGCAAATCGCCCTCAACGCGTTCGATGTTCTCAAGCGAGAACATCGAAGGCGCGGGCGGCCGGGAGAACCAGCGGGACGGCTTGAGCAAAGCGAGCATCGGAGTTAGCGACGGAAGAGCATTCCGAGGCCGATCAGCCCGAGTAAGGCGATGCCTCCGCCGATGGCCCAAGGGAGCCACTTGGGGGCCGCGCTCGGCTGCGCAGCGGCGTAGCCAGGTGAAGTTACGGTCTGCGTGGCCTTGTTGGCGGCCTTCGCCTGCGCTTCCGCGCTTTTGATCGCGAGGGATGACGTGGCGTAGGCGGAGGCGGTATCAATGCCTTTGCTGAGCACTTGGGAAAAGAGAGTGCCGAAACTGGTGGTGGATTCGCTCATGGCGGCGGGAGGATTTTAAAAGAAAAAGGGCCGCCCCCAGCGGGACGGCCCGACTGGGAGGCGGGGGTTGTGGATCAGGCGTTGAACGACGGAGCCACAGAGAGCGCCATGCAGTGCACGGCCTGCGCGGTGCCGGAGGTGATCCGGACGTTCAGGCTCTGCGCGATTTCCAAGAAATCGCTGGTCTGTTCCGTGAAATCGAAACAGAGCGGAAGCGCGAACTGGGTGGCATCGAGACCGTAATCGTTGAGGTACTCGGCGTTTTCGACCTCTTCAGCCTCCCAATTACGCTTCGAGTCGGCGTTCACCTCAACGTAACTGATGATGCCTTTGATGTCGGCGGTCAGAGCGGTGACGGTCTGCGACTCGGCGACGGTGACGACAGTCGTCGACGTGTAGCCGGTGATCGTCGCAGTCGTACCGTCGCTGTAGACGATACGTTTTCCGACATCGGAGGCGGCGAACAGCGCGGCGGACGCGGTGGCGGTCACATCGTCCTGAGTGATGGTGATCGCGCCGGACGAACGTACCGGAGTGGTCATCAGCACGCGAAGCAGCGGGTGACGGATCGGAAGTTGATCGATGTCGTACGGCCCGGCGAGGGCGTTGACGGACAAGATCGACTTGCGCAGGACGTTGGTCACGCGAGTACGGCGGCCGTTGATGTCGGCAAAGATGCCGCCATTGTCCCACGAGTAGGTTCCGGCAACGCGGAAAATATCGGTGGGCGTGCCAGTGGTCTTGAACGTGAGTTCAACGGTGAAGCTCTTCGCATCGGTGAGGTCGTACGCGAGGGCTTGCTCATCGGTCTTGTCGGCGCGGCCGGGCTCGCTGAAGAAGATCGGCAGAACGCCGTTCTTTACCTTGATGCCGTTGAGCTTTGCCTCGGCGATGAGGTAGGACGCGGGGACATCCCATTGGGTGACCTCGTTCACCTTCACGCGGACCCGGTCGACAACCAAGGTTGCGGCGGTCAGCACGCTGTTGATGTAGGTGAGAAGCTTGATGCCGTGGATACGGCGGCCGGTATCGAGCTTAAAGGTTGCGGAACCGCCTTGGGTAACGCCTTCGATGCCGGTGATTCGATTGATTCGACGCATGGTATGTGTGCTTGGGAGCGCGAAGGGTTGCGGTTTAGGCGGAAGCCGTGGTGTCCGCGCCGGGGAGCTTGGAGGCGGCGGGCGAGAGGAAGCGGCGGACCTTCGAGAAGGCCGTTGCGACGAGAGCGCCAGCGCCCAAGAGGACGACGACGACGATAAGAGGGTTCTTGTTTGCGAACTCTTTGACTTTTTTCATGGCGGTGGGTGGGTGTGCCGATTGGCGGTGTGCGCCTTGTATCCACCCGGCCACGACGCCGCGAAAGCCACGAAAACGCCGATAATAGCCGATAGCCGCCGGCTATCGTCGCAAACGGTCGGGAAACGCCGGCAAACGTGCCCGGACAGAAAAAGCCCGCCCGAAAAGGGCGGGCCAAATGGACCCGGTGTTTGATTTGAGAGAGGTCCGGGAAACTCTCGGCTTTCGCCCAGCTAGCTTGCTTGCTCGCTTCGCTGTAAATTATGGGCGCGTTTTTTTTGCCCCGTTTTCGGCATGAAGCTTTGCCCATCGATAACGACTTCAACGCCGGTGTAATCCGCGAATTGTTGCGGCGTCATCGACGGGCCGCCGGGACGTCTGATTGTCGTAAAACGCCCCATCGGGGGAAGACTGATCGTGACTGTTGTTCCGGTTTTCATAGGTCGATTCTCGCCCCGGCAACGTCCTTCCATAACCGTATCCCGATGCACGCCGCGGCGTCTGTGCATGGGCCGTAAACGTCAAACCATCCGGGCAAGATGTCGGTTTTCCATTCCTTCCGAAAGCTCACGATTTGACCGGACAAACGGCGGCTTTTTCCGTAACCGAAAGACAGGACCACGGGCCGGCCAATGGCGCAGGTGAATTCGTTCCACTTGCGACCATAGGGGCGGAATTCCTCCTTTTTTTTGTCCGTCTCGAATGCCTCAAAATATTCGCGTTTCAATGGGATGAAAAGCGGAGGCATCCAATCGCCGTTCTCCATTTGCACCTTTGCGAGACACGCCTTTAACCGCGCCATGGTATCGGCAGCGTTTCCTACCTTGTAAGCGTGCATTGCCGCTTTCATGTGATCGTCCAAAAACTGGGCGGTTGATTCGTTCATGGCGTGTGCGTCGTCGCGGGGACTCCGCGTTTTTTCAGGATGTAGTGATAATCGGGCAGGTTCGGAGCGGCCGTCAGAGAGCGGTCAACGTATTCCTCGGCGAGGATGTCCGCCGTCTTGAAACCGACGCGGAACAGCCAGAGAAAACGGCATTGATCGCGGATCGTCGGGTTTACCTGCGTGTGACGTTGCGCGATGAAAAAACACCGATGGCCAAGGTTTCGTGTCCACGTGGCCAGCTCGGTAAAATCATCATCGAACTTGGAAACCTTAGCGTCGGAGAATTCGACAAAAACGGCACACCTACGCGCAGCGTTTACCATACGAATGAAACGGTCCGGATCGCTGGATTGCCAGTTGGCTTCCGTCCAACTGTGCCCCCTCGGGACGAATGCGAGCACGCCGACGCCCTGCTTTCGGAATGTGGCGGCGAGGCTGTTTCGGGCCTTGTAAGTTTTGCCCGATCCAGTCTCGCCGAGAAAGAGGCCGTGAAAACTCATCGACGGACCTCGCGAGCGAGAGCGCCCATCAGCGGCCGCATGGGATCGGCGAAGATCATCAGGAGCCAAGCGGCGAGGTACAACCACGCCGTCATGTCACGCGGCCCGAAAATCAGCCAGGTCGTAACGACGAGGCAGACGACACGCCACGCCCATGACAGGCAGGCGATGGCGAGCATCATACAGCGGAGGAAATCCTGATGGGTGATGAAGCCGACGAGCGCCCGCATCGCCTTTTCGAGTAGCGAGCGCTTTACGGCTGAAGGAGCGGCCGGGGCCGCGTCGGGTGTGAGTTCGGTATGCATTGGGAAAATTAATCGACTACGATCACGCGAGAATGGGACGGAGCGGCGGCGGCCGGGCTCGCTGATCCGGATCCGCCCGCGTCATTTTCGGCGCGGTCGGCCGGAACCGGCGGGGCTTTCGTCCGCCAAAGGCGCGTCCACCAATCGCGGGCGACCTTTGCGGTTTCGTCCTTTTGAGCGGTGCGGATGAAGTACGCGAAAAGGGAAACGACTACGGCAATCGTTCCGACCGCGACCCAACCACGGGCGCGGAAATACGCCGCCAACGTGCGACGGAGGGCGGCATGCTCCGACGAATCGGGCCGCGCCTCTTTCGTCTGACCGGTGACGAGGCCAGTCAGCGAATAAAGCGTCTGGCAAGCCACCTCGGCGTTGTCCTCTGCGGAGCTTTTCGCATCCTCCATTAATTCGGCCCGGGCATCGGTAGCGGTCGATTTCTCGGCGGCCTCCGGTTCGTCGGTCGGAATGAACGAACCGCCGACAGGATCAGCGCCGTTTTTGGCGTTACTGGAGGCGGCGGCCGTTTCGGCGGCCGTCGGCGTGACGGTCACCTCGGGCATCGTCGCGGCCATCTCCGCGCCAAGCGCGGCGGTAGGATCAGCGCCGGGGGAGCCGGGACGGGAGGGCGAAGAGTTCGCCGACGCTTCCGGAGCCGTGTTCGCCGGCAATGTAGACGTGATAGATGAGGAGGGCTCGGCACTCTTCGGCTTGCGCCCGCCTTTCGGCATCAACCGCCGAGAGGTCGGATGAAGCGCCCGGCAGTGCTTCGTCGCGTCGAACGCGGTTCCGTATTTGTCCACAAATCCCGGTCCGATTTCGGACGCTCCGGGAGGTAGTTCGCTGATTCTGTCTGCAAGGTCGGCCATGGTGCATTGGTTGGGTTGAAGGTTGGAAAATTAGGCGCGAAAGAATGGCCAGCGGAGGCGCCAGCGGGCCGGGGGCGGAGGGGGCGGAGGGGGCGGAGGGGGAGGCAGCGGATTTTCGAAAATTACCGAAAAGCAGCCGTCGCCATTCGGGACAATGGAGTGAAGCGAACGGCCCTGTTGAGATTCCCTCCTGATGATGTCCTCAATGTCCGGAAAAAACCGGTCAGGCGTCGTCGTGAAGATGCTGTAACGCTGGATGTATGGCGGGTAGTGCATGGGTGGAAATTCAGGCGGTGACGGCCGCGCAGCGGCGGGCGGTTTCGATGAGCCAAGCGGCTAATTGGGGGGGGGTGGCGTCTCGCTCGCGTTTGGTTACGGAGCGTCTGCACCGATCGCGGGAACGTCCGGACCACAGCCCGATTGTCCGCTCGGCTTCACCGATCACGAACGGGATTTCAGGAAGGTCTTTTGGCTCGATGCCGACGACATAGAACCAGCTCCATTTTTCGGCGCGATGCCCGAACCAGTTTTGCGGCATCGCAACCGTGAATCCGCCGAAAGAATCGCGTTCACCTGGACGCGGCAGATTTCCGGCATTCCAAAGGGTTGAAGAAATCGGATGTTCTAAAACGCCGCCGTGCTCTCGCACCTGGGCGATGCACCAAAGGCCAAGGGCTTTTTCCGTTTCGGGGTTTTCGCACTTAGCAAACGACCGCAAGCGGCCCCACAAACGGCACGGAGGATGCGCGACAACCGGCATTCCGCCGGCGAACGTGCGAGCGTCCCGGGCGACGTCGTAAACGTCGCATGCCGGAATCGTCTTGTAGTCCGAATCGGCGCGAGCGCAAAGGATGGCTACGGTTTTCATGACGCGTTTCATTCCTTCGGCCGATAGGCTTCGGCCGCGTTTTTCGCCCAAAAATCGCGGGCTTCGATTTCGTGATCTTCGATGATCTTAACCGGCCTTTGTCCGGGCGCGTTGAGTTCGATCGAATCGGGAATATGCGCCCGGTGATCGTTATTGAAATAACAGGTGCTTGAGGATGAAGAGCCCATATCAGGAAAACGTTATGCGGCGACGGGTGAAGGGTTGGCCGTCGCGGTGCTCTCCGTCATCCCAGACGCAGCGGATTGAATCGGTCGGGAGAGCAACGCGACAAAGTGAGCGGCGAGCTTGGCGGACGCTTTCTCCGCGGTACTCGCAAGGTCCGCGACACTCACGAGGCGCTTGTCGGCCGTCGCTCCGGTGCGGACTTCGACAAGCGCGTCGTCTCCGTCTATGCGGAGAACGACGCAGGCCTGAACGGTGACGGAATCCGAAAAGCTTCCGGCGCGTAGGTGCGGAGCGGATACAAGCAGGGCGCGGCGGGGGAGGGCGGTTGTTTTTTTGTTCATTGTTTTCGTTCGTCTGGCCGTCAGGCCGTTTCAAAAACCAGTTGGATCGGGTCATCGAGTCGCCAACCGCCGGGGGTTTGGAGTTCGTCGGGGACAGTTACTGTGCCCGTGTGGACAGAGATGGAGGCGAGGTCCGAGAAACACGCTTCATCGCCCGCCAGCGCCTCGCCAGCGGCCCATGACGTCCAAGTGCGCTCCCGGAGCTGCTTGACGAGCGGGTGCCTGTTTACGGCCGCTACATCGCGTCTGTTGCCCATGACGATGACGCGGTTTTCCTTCCGCATGGTCGGACCGGCGGCAGGCGGAATGAATGCAACCACCTGACAGAAATTCGGCTTGTCCTTCAGGCGGACTGGCAGGCCTTCAGCGATGACAGAGCCCGCACCTTCGCGGTGTGACGTTCCATCGTCCCACATGGTGAACGTCTCGCCGACTTCGACAACGCCCGGTGTGCAGCGTGCCGAGGCCGCGCATTCAGCGGCGAAAACCTCGGCGTCGATCAGCTCATCCATTGCCGCCCTTTCCTCCGGGCTGATGGAGTCGCGGAGCGTTTTGTTGTGGTCCATTCTCACAACCCATTTCCACGCTTTGCCGCCTCCCGTTTTAATTCGGCGGAGCGTTTCCCCGGCTTCCTTTCGAGCGGCGATTTCCCTCCTTAACGCGCCCATTGGTCGGACAAGGCGACGGTTTGCCGTTGCCTCGTAAAATGCCTTTAGCTGCGTCGGAGCGAGCTTCAGCAGGTCACCCGGTTTCGTGACGTATTTGACGATTTCGCGAGCGTTACGAATGATCCCGTCGAAATCGCACTTGCAGCCCCACCGGGCGCGGACCTTTTCGCATAATTCGGTCCAAAGATCGTTATTCAATGGACGTTTCCCGATAACCCTAACGACGCAATGGAAATGCGGATGATAGAGGGGTTCGTCGGAATGGAGGCCCGTTTTCTCGTTAAATAAACGGCCGAATTCGATCTTTCCGCCCTCCTCGGCGTCGGCGGCTTCCGTTTCGAGTGTGCCGAATTCGGTAGACGCCAAGACGATTTCGACGCCGTAGTTTTTCCGCATCCAATAATTGAGCTTCGATAACTTCCGGAAATACGTCGCGAGGCGGTCGGGAATATCGGCGACGAGGCAGCGAGGGCCGGTCGTAAACGTCCAGAATCGGCAAAAATGGTGCTCTTGAATGAAGTATTCGAGAGAGGCGAGAATCGGCGCACGCGACGACGCAGCCACAAGCGGGTTGATGCAGATTCGGCGGTACTGGTCGATTTCCTCCCAAACGCCGGAATGGATCCAGTAGACCCAAAGGCCGCAGTCGTCTTGCCTGCGCGTCTCGACGCCTTCCAGCTTCAGACGGCGGCAGATTTCCGCAGCCATTTCGCGGAGCTTCGCCTTTTTATTTACCTGCTTGGCGTACTCCTCAACGGACATGCTGTTGCCCGTGTCCGCTTCGGACTCCTCAAGAAACGACTTGATGGCCTCGGCGAGTTCGCCGGATCGTTTGTCTGTGCGGTTGTGCGCAAGGATCGGCTGCGCGTCCTTCAGCCAGCCAAGACAGGTTTTGTAGTTCTTGTCGTGATACTGGCGAAGGGCTTCAGCCATCTGCGCGCCCGCGATGGTCCGGGGGCCAACAAAGGTTTGTAGCGCGATGATTTCGCGCTCGGATCGCTCCATCCGCTTACGGCAGCGTTTCGCCTGGGCGGTGAGTTCCTCGGGGCCGACATCGGAAGACAGGGCGGGCTCTACCATCGCCGGGAGCGTCACAACGCGCTCTTTCGCGAACTGCGCGGCGTTCGTGCGACGATTGGCGGCGATTCGGCACGATGTCGCGAAATCGGGCTGTAACGATGAGCGGGCGGCGTCGATGTCGTCGCGGGCGCGTTGCGCGGCGAGGGCGGACGCGGTGCGGTCTGCGTCGGCGACGTAGGGCGAAGGGTTTTCGGCGCGGTAACGCTCCGCATCGGCGGCTTGCTTGGCGAGGATCGCCAGAGAGCGAGCCTTGCGGGCCTCTGCGTTGCCGAATGCGCCGACGGTGCTCATGCAGCGACGGGCGCCAGCCCGGAGAGCGTTTGAAACTTCACCGCGTAACCCTCGGCGGTCACTTCGATGACGAATGTCCCCGGCTTGAAATCGCGGGCGAAAAGCGCGGTTTTGTATCCGGTCGCCTTGAGCAACTCGACGCACCGGGCCACCTTGTCGGCGGTGATCTTCGGCGATTCCCCGGACTCAAACGGGAACGGACGAACGACGGGCGCGGCGTTCATGCGGACGCCTCCGGGGCGATCCCAAGCAGGCGGAAAAGCTCTGCTTCCGGGATATAGTGACGGCCGCGAAACGCGGGATTTGTCGCGATCCGGCCGGCGGCGCACTCGTCAGCGACCCAACGCGGCGAACGCTTCAGGCCACCTTCCTCCAGAGCTGTTGAAAGCTCGCAGGGCGTGTAATGCTTCGCCCGGACGGGGCAGGGACTGGATTTGCCGCCGTGGTCCATCAGCAGAGGCCGAGGAGCTGGATTGCCTTGCGGGCGTTGCGGGAGTGTTCCCACGCGGTCCGGGTGTCGCCAGCGGCGCAAGCGGTGTCCGCTGCGTCGAGTTGATCGAATGCGAACCGCATAGCGTCATTACGCTGCGCGGCGGTCAGGTTCGCGCCCGATGACACGTTGCGTGCCAACTCCGACGGCGGCGGCGTTGGGGATTCCTTTACTTGGGTGTGAGGCGTCATTTGAATGCGCCCCAGTCGACTTGGCCCGGTTTCTGGTTAGTGCGTAACTTATTGCAAATTAACGATTTAAGTTAAAATCGTACAATAAACATTATGTCTAATCACGAGATTGGAGGGGTTGGGTCGATGCACACGCTCTGTCATTCTCGCCCCCGCTCTTCTCCTGGCTTCAAAAACGTTCCTCTGGCGTTCTCCTGCACCCGACTTGTCTGCCCAACGACCAGGGCATCGGTGTGCTGGATGGATCCGTCGATCAGCTTCTCCAATTCCTAAAGGACTCCGGTATTCGCCAGTGGCAGATATGCCCGCTCGGCCCCACTGGTTACGGCGACTCTCCCTACCAATGTTTCTCTTCCTTCGCCGGTAATCCCTACCTGATCGATCTTCACCCGCTGGTTCACTGCGGTCTGCTCACCGATTCCGATCTCAATGCGGTCCGTCAGCTTCCCCGCGACCACGTCGATTATGGCTGGCTCTATGTCACCAAGTTCCCGCTGCTCTTCCGTGCGTTCGATACATTCGCATCCCGGCGTGACTCGCTAACCCTACCTTACGGCGATTTTGAGGCCTTTAAGTCCGCCCAGTCCGCATGGCTCGAACCGTATGCGCTCTTTCTTGCCATCAAGGATTATTACCATGGCGCCGCTTGGTGGGAATGGCCTGCGGAGGTTCGGTTTTTCATCAAAGCGAGGAAAAGCGCCTTGGCCAAGACCGTCGCGGCCCGGGCCGAGGCTCATGCGTTCTTCCAATACCTGTTCTTCGGCCAATGGAATCGCGTCCGCACCAAGGCCACCTCGCTCGGCATCGAGATCATCGGCGATGCCCCTATTTTCGTCGCCCGCGACAGCGCCGATGTCTGGGCCTCGCCCCAACTGTTCCAAATCGACCAACGTACCGGCACGCCCTTCGCGGTGGCCGGTGTGCCGCCCGATTATTTCTCGGCCGACGGTCAGCTTTGGGGCAACCCGCTCTACAATTGGGACGCGCATGCCGCCGACGATTATGCGTGGTGGGTCGCCCGTCTGGAGGCCAACTTCGCCCTCTGCGATATCGTGCGCATCGATCATTTTCGCGCCTTTGACACCTATTGGTCGATTCCCGCGGCCGCCGAAACCGCCAAGACCGGCGAATGGAAACAGGGCCCCGGCCTTCCGTTCTTCGAAGCCGTCAAGGCCGCCTTGCCCGGTGCCCGTTTGATCGCCGAGGATCTCGGCGAACTCTTTCCCTCCGTTCGCGACCTTCGTGACGCCACCGGACTGCCGGGCATGACGATCCTCCAGTTCGCCTTCGGTGGCGACGCGAGCAATCTCTACCTGCCCCACAACCTCCGCGAAAACAGCGTCGTGTATCCAGGAACTCACGACAACAACACGACGCTCGGCTGGTACCGCGCGGCCTCCGAGACGGAACGCGACCACGTCCGTCGTTATCTCCGTGTGAGTGGCGATGAGATCGGCTGGGATTTTATCCGCGCGGCCTATTCCGCCGTGAGCAACCTCGCGGTGATTCCCATGCAGGACTTTTTCAGTCAGGGGGCCGAGGCACGCTTCAATACGCCGGGTGAGGCCATCGGTAACTGGCAGTGGCGCTACGCCGAAACGCAGCTACGCCAACTCCATCACGAAGGCGGCGCCGCCTACCTGCGGGAATTGGCGACGCTTTACGGACGACTTGGGTGACAGCCAAGGAACAACGCGATCCCGACCTCGAATCCCGATCATCATGAAACCCGCCCGCGCCTCCGCCGTGCGACCTCGGGCCGTCAGAACCGAACACCCGCTCCAGTGGCTCGCCGATCCGCTGACGGACGAACCAACCTTCGTCCTCAAATCATGGTTCGGCGGACGCACGATCATGCTTCACGGCATGCATCATCTGTTCCTCTCCGCCCAAGGCGAACCGTGGCAGGGCGTGCTCGTGTGCACCTTTCACGAACATCAGGACAGCCTGCGGGCGGAGTTCCCTGCCCTCGTGCAACACCCCGTTTTGAAGAAGTGGCTTTATCTGCCGGAAGCCGCCGAATCGTTCGAACGCGATGCCAAACGACTCGTCCAACTTGTCCGGGCCCGCGACCCGCGAATCGGGATTCCGCCATCTCCGAAAAAGAAGCGCGCGGTGAAGAAGATCCGGTTTGGCGATACGCTCTGAGATCCAAGCGTCCTCCCGACCGTCGAGGCGTTCATGTGTGGTAATACGGCGCCGTCACCCCCGAGTCCGGCAGCACCCCCTCACAACAGCAGATCGCCTTGCACTCCGCCGGGAGGCGTCACGCCAAGCGAAGGCCCGTAACGCTCCAGCCAATCGTCGAGTTTCTTCAGGTAATACTCCGGGTCATACGGCGCCGTGATCGGATCATAATGGGCGACCGGACGGGCCCGCTGCCAGTCGCTGGTCCCTCCCCGCTGCTTCATCGCGATGTAGTAGGTCACCCGTTCTCCCATTCGCGGGCGTGGTATGAGTTGCAGCGCGGCTTCCGCCGATGCACGACGTGGTTTGCCGCCGCCTTCGATGAAGCGTTCGTAGGCGTCGGGGTTCATGCTGAGCACCTCCGCTTTCGCGACTTCCTCGATGGGCATCGCGCGCTTCGCCAGCTTTGCCCGATACTCGTCCACCATCGCCAGCGGAGATTCGTTGCTCGCGCCCACCAGGAATCGGATGAGCTGGTTGCCGAGTTTTTTGAGATACGGTTCGATGCCTCGCGAGCGCAACGCACTCCCGCGAATGATCACCTTCTTCCCGTCGTAGAGCGCGTAGTTCTTCGCCTTGTAACTCCACATCGCCTCGTAGCTCCCGTCGTGTTCGAGTTCGATGCCGGGTGGCAGCACGCCAATCACCCGTTCGAGCAACGCTTCAGGGCGATCGAAGTATGTATGCGACGACAGATAAATACCGTCGGTGTCCGCCTCCAAAATCGTGCAGCCGTGTCGGGCAAATTCATCGATCAACACCTGCAACAACTCGCGACCGCGTCTCGTGACTTCCGCCGCCAGTTCTCCATCGCCGAAACGCGCACCGGAGAACCCGAGGTAACCGTAAAACGAATTGATGAGGATCTTGAAACTCGACTGACGCGCCTGCGCCTCGGCTCGTTCGTCTTCGGTGGGCGCGGTACGGGCGAGCTGTTTGTAGCGCAAGCGGTATTCGCGCAATGACGTGAGCAGCGGAATAAACACGCCGAGCGTGTCGTTGCGTGGATTGCGTCCGATCGCGAGCAACAGACTCGGGTAGAGAGAGGCCACGTCGAAATGCAACACGTGTCGGAACACGCCTTCTTTGAAACTGCGCGTGTAACCGCCTTCGAACGGAGTCACCGCCGGTGGCACTGGGCACGACTGCCGCGCATGGTAATAGTGTTCGAGAAACAGCAGGTCGATTTTGCCGGTGGTGCCGCGCAGCGTCGCGTCCTGAAGCAAAATCGGGAAAGTGCGAACTTGCTCAAAATACGTCGGCAACAGCAGATCGGCGATTCCCTTGGTTTCGCGCAAGTCGTCCGTCAAATACGCGAGGAACTGATCGCGGTTTTCCGTGAAGGCGGCGTGGATCTTGTCGCCGGCGAGGTAGGTGCGATCGCTGTCTTCGTTAGTGACGCCGAAATACACCGCGATGTCTTTCAACCCGTAGGAGGTGAGTTCGCGTGTCGTGATGTCGTATTGCTGCACGAGCAGGTAGGTATCGACGACGGTGCGTCCCGGCAGATCACAGCGCGGAAAATCGATCCAACGTTCCGCGACCTTGAGGCGACTGTTGCGAAACGATGCCTTTTGCCCAAAGCGGCCCCAGGCGCACGGTACCTTTAGCTTTTTCGAGCGTTTGCGCAGGTAATCGAGATCGAACTTAAAAATATTGTGCCCTTCGATCACGTCGGGGTCTTCCTCGGCAAGAACAGCATTGAACTGTTCCAACAGGCGTGCCTCACCGGCTGCGCTCATCTCGTCCAGCACAAGGATGCGGTTACGATCCCCGAAACGCAGCCCGATTGCCAGCACACGGTCGTCGTTCTTGGATGCATCGCTGAACGTGTCATCGCCCGACGATGTCTCGATATCCAGCTGGCAGCGGCGCAACTGGTGAAAGCTCAAATCCCGGAAAAGTCGCTGACGCGCCTGCAGGAGAAACTGGCTCTCCAGCGGACGCACCGCATCGATGCCTCCAATGTCGCGAGTCGCCTTCAGAAAGGCGTCGAATGCGCCAAGCGTGTTGGCATGTGCGAGGCGGTTAAACGGCCCTTCGCCGTTCAGCGTCTCGATGGAAATACCCTCGGTCGGCGCAACAGCACCCGCGCTTAACCAGGCAAAGGGCCGCAATCTTTCCGTACGTGCCGAGCGCGAGCCATCGGCGCCCGCAACGGATAGATGCACGAATCCGTCATCGTCCACCCAGACGCCGCAGAGGGATTCAACGGGTGAAGACATGGACGATGGAAGCGAAACAGCGCCGTCCGAAAGCCATCATTATCGGCATCCGGACTCCGGGCGCCCAATACCTCAGAACGGCTTGACGTAAACCATCACGACCGCGACCAAAGCGAGAGCGATGGCGATCACGGACAAAGCACCGACCGCGCCACGCCGACGATAACCAAAGCCGGTAAGCGCGGAGAGCGCGAGCCAGACGCCGAGCTTCACGAACATCCAACCTTGGAATTGATTTTGATAGATCTTGGAGATCAGACCGAAGCCGCTCACCAGCACCAGCAAACTGGCGATGCCGGTGATCATGAGAACCTTTTTGCGCGTCTCAGCGGGAGCGGCGAAGGCGTAGAACGTGTAGCCGAACAACACGAACAAGGAGACGAGGTGGATGATGTAGTAGGTGGTGGGAGACATGTGTGAAAAATTAAGGCCCCGTTTGTCTGCGAACCGGCGACAAAAGTCTAGGGTGCGTTTTTGCCGCAAAAGGATCCATCTCCCGCGAAGATCCGGTGGCTTACCGCACTTGTATTTGTCCCGAAGAATTGAGATATCCGACGGCTCGCCTCGTTCTAATTCCAAGAAAAACACCGTATAAGATGACCAATCCCGCCTGCCCTGAATGTACGCTCGAAGATGTTCTCAGTCACTCCGACCATTGGGAGTGCGCGACGTGTGGCCATGAATGGCCCAAAGAGGCGCCCGTCGAAGCCGGCCTTGTCGTTAAAGACGCCCATGGAAACCTCCTGGCCGACGGTGACACGATCGTCTTGATCAAGGACCTTAAATTGCGGGGCTCTTCACAGGTCCTGAAACAAGGAACCAAGGGCAAAAACATCCGCTTGGTGGCGGGCGATCATGAGATCGACTGCAAGATCGACGGAAGCCCGATGGCGCTCAAAGCCTGCTTCGTGAAGAAGGCCTGACATCGAAAAGGCCCGACATTCGCGTCGGGCCTCTTGGCCGGGTTGGGAAAATTAGGTAGTGACACTCCGCCTGTGCCGTGCACCCAAAGGCTCGAGAACCTTTTTGCGATTAGGTGGGCTCCTCCGGATGGCTTCGTGCTTTCCGATTTACGGCCTAGCAGTCCCCCACCCGTTCCGGATCCCGTATTATATCAAAGGCAAAGAGCAGTTATTGGAAAGCGCCTCGAACACTGCAGGGCGTCACTGGGACGAAAAGTAGTCCGGCGTCAGGGACCGTCAACCGTCATCAATGGTTTTTATTTGTCGCTGCTCAGGCAACGGGCTGTTTTTTCCGCAGCCCGCGAATCCCCCATGCTGCGAGCAGAAAAACGGCTCCCACCACGCAGCCGGGCGACACGACAATCACGCCTGTCGTGCACAGCAGCCCGGTGAGCATTATAGCCAGCTTGTCCGTCCAGCGCCCGCCGCCCGTCACTTGCCACTGGAGAATGGCCAGCAGCAGCCAAAGTGCACAGCCCAATGCCAGGGACGCTACGACAAACCGCCCGGCTACGACTTCACGGCCTTGTCCGGAAAGCAGGATCGCCAGCAGCCAGAACAGAACCTGATTGAAAAACGCCAGACCGCCGGCGAGCACCGCGATGAGTGTGCGGTTGATGGGGAAGTTGCCACTTGTATCAACCGGAATGCGGCTGCGGATAAAACAGCCGGTGCACGAAAAGTAGACGCGTCCCGGTTGTGGTCGCGCGACCTGAATGGGCACCCCCGAATACTGGCAGCGAAGCTCACTCATCGTCATCCTCGGCCATTGGATCGAGGTACTTCAGGATAATTTTCTGCAGTTCGTCCAAAAACAAAAAACACGCGAAGGCCTTCTGAATCGTCTCGTCGAGGTCGCTCATGCTGGTGCTGGCCTCCAGCGCTTCCAGGGTTTCGTCAGGAACCTTGGCGAGGTGGGTCTGGCGAAAACGAAGGCGCAACGCGGCGCACGCGCGCAGCACCGGCTCGGCATTGTCGCGGTCGAAGGCCACGACGCCTTCCGTGAAAAACTCCTGGTCGAACAAGGAGAACAGCCGGTCGCAATCGTCGCGTTGAGATTCCAGCAAATCCTCCTTCCAGACGGTGGCGAGTTCGGCATCGGAGTCGCTCAACGCGAGTGGCACCGCAAGGTTGACGCGCAGATCGTCGACCACGGACTTGATCAAGTCGAGCAGGGGCGCCACCGCCGTGATACTGAGTCGGACCTCAACTCGTTTCATCAGGCTCAAGCGTGGCGGAGAGATGCCATTGTTGAAGGGAAAAAACGTAGGCCTCGGCGTTTTCACGCACTCCGACCCACACAACGGACCGTCCGTGTTCATGCGCCTCGAGCATATGCTTTGTCGCAGTCGGTTCGTCGAAACCGAACAGCTTACGGAGCACCATCACCGCGTAGGACATGCGGGTGACCGCGTCGTTGAGGAATACCACGCGCCACCCCCGTGGCGACATGGTTTCAACGGCGTCCTGCCGGGAGGGCTCGGAATGGGTATGATTGACCGGATCGATCATGCCTGGGCAAACGCGTCACGCACGACGGAGGCGATGTGATCGGCGGCCTCGGCGACCGGGACTTTGATGACGTCTTTTTTCGAGCGCCACTTGAGTTCGATGACACCGGCTTGAAGACCTTTGCCTCCGATCGTGATGCGCAGCGGAATGCCAATCAAGTCGGCATCCTTGAACTTCACTCCGGGACGCTCTTCGCGGTCGTCGATGATGACATCGGCGCCGGCCTGTTCGGCGACAGCCGCAAGTTTCCGGGCCAACTCGGCAGGCTCGGCGACCGACGGGTCGAGGAGCGTGATGATGACTTGGAACGGGGCGACCGACCAAGGCCAGATGATGCCGTCGTTGTCGTGGCTCTGTTCAATCACGGCCTGCATCGTGCGGCTGATCCCGATGCCGTAACAGCCCATCACCATCGGGTGCGACCGCTTTTGATCATCGGTGTACACCGCGCCGAATTTTTCCGAGTACTTGGTGCCCAGTTTGAAAATGTGCCCGACTTCGATGCCGCGCTTCACCTGGAGCGGCTGGCCGTTCTTGGGATCGGGCTCCCCCGGATGCACGCGGCGGAAATCGCCAAATTTCGTGATCGCGAGATCGCGGGTCACATTGACGTTGCGAACGTGGAAACCGTCCTTGTTGGCACCGGTCACGCCATTGCCGATAAGGCGGATGGCATGGTCGGCGAAAACGCCCGCGAGCGCGGACGGATCTTTGATCGTGCCTTTGACCGCACCGAGGCTGCCGGGCTTCGCACCGAGCACCGGCTCGATTTCGTCGGGTGTGGCGGCACGGGTAAGCGTGAAACCGAGGGCACCGAGCTTGGCTTCTTCGAGTTCATCGTTTCCGCGAAGAATAACCACGAAAGGTTTTCCGTCGCCGATGTAGACGAGGGTCTTGAACTGCTGGTTGGCCTTCACGCCGTAAGGCGCGGCCTCAAGCGCGGCGATCGTCACCACGCCCGGCGTGGCAAACTCCTCGACGGCGCCGACGGCCCCGGCATCGGTGAGGTCCGCCGGCACGAGCGCGCTGGTGGCCTTCTCGCGATTGGCCGCGTAGCCGCTCTCTTCGTTGTAGATGACGTCGTCATCGCCGATTTCGGCGGGAACCATGAACTCATGGGAGAAGCTGCCGCCCATGACGCCCGTGTCGGCCTCGACGGCGATGGCGGTGACGCCGATGCGTTTAAAGAATCGCGCATAAGCGTCCTTCATCGCGAAGTAGCTCTTCACCGCACCGTCATCATTCGCGTCGAAGGAATAGGCGTCCATCATCACGAACTCGCGGGCGCGCATGAGGCCGAAGCGCGGACGGATTTCGTTACGGAATTTGGTGGCGATTTGGAAAAAGTTCTTCGGGAGATCGCGATAGCTGGTGATCTCGTTTTTAACGAGCGGGGTGATGATCTCCTCGTGGGTCGGTCCCAGCACGAACTCGGGTTCGCGCGAACGTCCTTTGTTGGCGCCGGCGCTGTCCACGCGGAACATGATTTCGCGGGCGGCAGACCAACGGGGTCCCTGCTCCCAATTTTCCACGGGATGGACGTGCGGCATCCACAGTTCAATGGCGTCCGAGGCCTCGAGTTCTTCGCGGCAGATCTGCGAGATTTTCTGCATCACGCGCAGGCCCAGCGGCATGTAGGTATAGAGGCCGCCACCGAGCTTGCGCACGATACCGGCGCGCATGAGCAATTTGTGCGAGGCGATCTCCGCGTCGGCCGGGCTGTCGCGCAGGGTGGAGATATGGAACTTGGACCAAGTCTTCATGAAGTCCGCGAACGAAACAGCCGACCTCGCGCGGAGCAAATGTTATTCCGCGAGGATTGTCCGTCTGGCATGCCCGCGGATCCGACGGGACGGCGTTCTCCTTGCATTGACCGGGCGGGCCCGTTCACTCGCGCGCATGCCTGATCCTCTTAACCGCAAGCCTTGGCCCATGAAGTGGGTCGCTCTGGCGATCATCGCGTGCGTCATTCCCTACACGTGGATAACCGTGAAATATCGCAAGGACGCCCCGGCGTATCAGCCTTACGAGGATTCGAAAGAACGCGCAAATGTCATGCGACTTCTCGAGGCAGGCTATCAACGGATCAGAGTCTCGGCCGAGCGTCCGGCCGACCCACAGCAAGCGATCCAGCGCATGACCGCGCCGGTGACCGCCTCGCCTGCCCCCGGAGGTATTCCTCAAATCCTCGCCGACACCTTGGTCGAGACCCCGACACTGCCGCTTACGTTCAGCTCGGTGTCGGCTCCGGGTGAAACCGACCCGTTGCTTCCCTACCCGATTGCCTTCGCTAGCAAACTCGAGGATGGGAAGCAGCAAGTCGGAGGCGCCCATGTTTTCCTGAGGGACGAAAGTCTTGTGATCATTCCCCAGCTTGAGCGGCTTGATAATAATCTCTCCGCCCGCGCCAAAGAAAACCCAGTGGTGATCACGATTCCCGGCGGCCTACTGAAGACCGGTCGCTACACCGTGTTGCTCGCCGGGAGTGAGCAGTCGCAACAGTGGATCGTAGAAGTCCGGTGATACGGAAGGACTCGGCAAGGCATTCAGCGAGAACCGCGGAGCAGGACCAATCGGTTCACCATATGTCTCGACGGGCGCGAACCCGGCGCCACCCGGAGGCCCGAAGAGATCCGCGAGCAACTTCGTGTCCGCTCCCGTCACCGGGGAAAATCTCGGCGAAAACCCCGCGGTCGAAGACGCCGCGCGGGCGGCTGTGTCTCGGCGGCACACCTCCGGCGGTTGTTCACCGAGGCGGGGCATGGACTAGGGAGTTAAAACTTAGCGCGCCACCAAAGCCTGGAGTTGGGTTATTGCCTTGAGGTCTCCCTAAACTCCACCTGCCTTGAAAGTGGTGCCCCCACGGGGAATCGAACCCCGCTTTTAGGATTGAGAATCCCATGTCCTAACCGATAGACGATGAGGGCGTCTGTTGGAGCGGTCGACAGTCTGGTTTTCTCGGGGCGCGTCAAGCGTGAGTTTACCGTTATTTCCATCCGGTCGCTCCCGCCCATCTCCGGCGGCCCAAAAGCAACTACCTGTCCCTGTCGGTCATTTGCTGCCCACGGCGACTGTATTCGCCGCCTGTCTTGTAACGAAAAGGCCGTCCGAATTATCCGGACGGCCTTTTTTAGTGGAAATCGACGAGGCTTACCGCGTCATGCGACCAAGATGACTCAGGCGAAGAGTTCCTCGGGCTTGAAGAAGCGGGCCAGCTCAATGCGGGCGTTCTCGTCGCTGTCGGAGGCATGCACGACGTTCTTCATCATCTCGGTGCCAAAGTCGCCGCGAATGGTGCCCTTGGCAGCCTTGCGGGAATCGGTCGGACCGAGCAGTTCGCGAACCTTTGCAACGATATCGTCGCCCTTCAAGGCGATGACCAGCACCGGACTCGAGCTCATAAACGCTTCGATGTCGGGATAAAACGGTTTGTCGGCCACGTGCGCATAATGGGAGCGCAGCACCTCGGACGAGAGGCGGATCATCTTCGCTCCAACAATTTCAAAACCGGCTTTTTCGAAGCGGTCGATCACGTTGCCCGCATGCTTGCTGGCCATGCAATCGGGTTTAAGAATAACAAGGGTTTTCTGCATAAACGGGCGACGATAGGCACCCCACCACTTCAGAGGGAAGCCTGATTTTACATCGTGCGATCAATGCCCGAAAAACCAATGGGGCCAATCGCTGTTCGCACCGTTAACCATGGGGCCACCGAAAGACCATGTCTCGTAAGCGGGAAAGGACTGGCGAGGTGACGAGGACTCGAAAAACGGCGGCATTTCTGCCGCCGTTCATGAACCCCAAACACCACGAAAAGAAATTAACGCGCCGGAGCGGCCAGAGCCACCGGCGTTGCGGCATTCACTCCTGCGAGCATCACCGCATTGTCCGCGATCGCATTCGAATGAAAGGTCGCATACACCACGCCCACGAGATTCTCAGCCGTTACCGGCGTGCTGTCGGCCTCGGAATTGTTGTAGCCGGCGGCCGTCCAACCGTTCGCCGCGGACGCCACCAGGCGGTGGGCGATCGTCTCATTAAACCTGTTCGTGTAAACCACCACCATGCCTGCGCGAAGTTTTTCCGCAGCAAGATCTTTGATGACCACCACCGCGCCGGGACCAAAAAACGGAAGCATCGAGTTTCCTTCGATACGCAGTACTTTCAAATCGGCACGACCCGCTGCGAGCGCATGCGCGTCATTGAGCGCCGCAATCAGCGAAACCCCCGACACGGGATTGGCACCGCCGGCCGCCAAGGTCTCTCCGCCAATAGCCAGCCCCGCAAGAGCGAGGATGGTTCGGAGGAGTGCGCGGGCCGTTTTCATGGACCATACCCTACGCGAACACCGCGGAGTCCACTATCCGCCCCACCCCTCAATTACTCTCAAAGCTTTCCCCAGGTACTCCGCTAGGTTCCCCAGTAGGCGCGCCGACTTCCCCCTAGCTTCTAGGGTGAGTTCCCATAACGGCGTAGGGATTACACTGAGACT
>JANJTQ010000281.1 GCA_024711005.1 Opitutaceae bacterium
CGATATCTACACCGCCGGAAAATCCGAGGAGATCTTCGGTCGCATCCTCAAAACCACGCCCGGCCTGCGCGACCGCATCGTCCTTCAATCCAAGGTGGGCATCCGCTTCGCCAATGACGCCCAGCACAGCGGCGAACCCGCCCGCTACGACTTCAGTTACGAGAACATCACCCGCTCCACCGAGGGCATTCTCCGCCGCCTCGGCGTCGCCCATCTCGACCTGCTGTTGCTCCATCGCCCCGATCCACTCGTCGAACCCGCCGAGGTCGCCCGGGCCTTCGATGAATTGCATCGCTTCGGCAAGGTCCGCCATTTCGGCGTGAGCAACCACACGCCGGGCCAGATCGAACTGCTCCGCCACCACGTGCGCCAGCCGCTCGTCGTCAACCAACTCGAATTCTCTCTCGCCCAGCCCGCGCTCGTCGTCGAGGGGTTCCTCGCCAACCGCGCCGGCGCCACCGCCGAGGCCAACCTCGCAGCCGGCACCCTCGACTACTGCCGCCTCCACGAGATTTCCGTGCAAGCCTGGTCCCCCGTCGGTGGAGGAAAACTCCTGCGCGCCGCCACCGAGGCGAACCCGCTGCACCCCGCCGCACCGTTGGTCGCCGAATTCGCCAAGGCCAAAAACACCACCCCTGAAGCCATTCTCCTCGCGTGGATCCTCCGCCACCCCGCCGGCATCCAACCGATCATCGGCACCACCCAGGCCGACCGCGTCCGCGCCAGCGCCCAAGCCGACGAGATAACGCTCACCCGCGAAGAATGGTATTCACTGCTCGCCGCCGCCCGCGGCCAGAAGGTGCCTTGATCGTCGTCCTACAACTCGGAACGCCCGGAGAGATTGCCACAAAAAGCACAATAATGGCCTGTCTGCGTAGGATTGCCTCCCGCGCGCCTATAGGCGCAACGCAGGGTTACGAAAACCGGACGGCCCTTTGTGCTTTTTGTGGCAATTCCTCCGATGCTTTGCCGGCTCGCTACACCGCGCAAGGTCCGTCACTTGATTCCTCGCCCGCCCCTCGCCGCCCGCCACCGACGAAACCCGAGCCACGCGCCAAAGCCCGCGATCAGCCACAGCGCGGGCGGCGCGGGGGCTTCCTTGAAATCGAGCGCCGCGTTTTGATCGAGCTTCTTGCGCTCGCTCACGTCGAGCATCCGCCACTGCGCGGCGTTCTCCACCACGATGTAACTGGTCGAGGCGATCATCACCCCGCTCTCGCGGCTCGCCTTCACAAGGGTCTTCAAACCCATGCCTTCGTCACCCGGTGTGCGATCGTGATCCTGCTGCTTCAGCTGCAACGCCGTCGCCCTCGCCCACGGCTCGTCCGTGGAGACAACCTCCGGGTTCTCCACCACGCGCCACGACGCCGTATTCGGATCCCAATACATCAACGGCTCGTCGGCCTTCGCTGCCTCAAAGCGCACGACGCGCCCGCCCACCAGCGGCCGGATGGAGTTCCCCAGGCGCACGACCGGCGCCTCGGCGTCGACGAGTTCGCGCAACAGCATACCCGTCGCCCCGATGTGATGAACCTCCACCCCCGGCAGCAGATCCCGCCAGGCGGCGGCGATCTCCAGCTTGGGCGCGACCGCCGGGCTTTCCCCGCTGAGGATCACAAACACCGGCTGCGGTGGCGGGCGTCCGCCCTTGGCTGTCGCATCCAGATCCCGGTCGCGATGCAGGCGAATCGCCCGGGCCAGCGCCAGATCGGGCAAAAATCCCCCGCGTAATGGCAACACATCGAGTGACTCCGTCTCCGACTTCAGGTCCACCACTTCGTAATTCGCCAAGGAGACCCTCACCTCGCGTGCGTCACCAAACTCCGCCCGCAACGCTTTCACCGCCTTCGGGATGTCTCCCGTAAACCCGTTTTTATCGGAGCGATCAACGATCAGATGGAAGTACCGCTCGCGGCGCACTTGCGGCAGCGCAAGACCTTCAAGTCCGCTTACGACCACGTTGCCGCGTCCATCTTCGGTCATGCGGGGACGAAGCAGTTCGCCCACTTTCGTCAGCACCACCGCGGCGTCGGTCGTTCCCATTAACCGGCTCGCATCCGGCAGCTCCGCCGGCACGAGGAAATCAATCTCCACGATGCTCGGCGTCTTCGCGACGACCGGAAACACCCGCAGTTCCAACTCGTCCGGGGCGTTGTAGAACAGCAGCCCGGGATCCCGACGCTCGCTGTCACGAATCATCGTGTAGACCCACAGCGCGGTCTTCTTTTCGGTGATGCGGCCAGGCACAGGTCGTCCATCGATGTGCAGGCGAAACCCGCTCACATAAACGCCCGCCGGCAGCGGCAGTGTCTTGATGTATTCGGCGTTCAGTTCCCCCGTGTTGCGCAAGGTCAGCGTCAGCGAGACCACCGTCGCGCCTCCATCGGCGGCCTTCGTGGTCACATCGAGTTTCTCCACTTCCACCGTGCGCGGGACCGGCGCCGAGCGCGGCATGCGATTTCGGTCGCGATTACTGCTTCCGCGAGAACCGCCCCAGATATCGCCCCGATTTTTCGCCACCCGGTCGCTGTTTTCCGTCGAGCCCGCCGTGCCGAAGAACGCGGTTTCGAGACGCGCCAGTTTGTCGTCGGGAAGCACGAGATGATCAAATACCAGCCACGCGTAATAATCCGAAAGCAGCGGATAATAGATGCCGTTTTTGTAGCTGTGGTGATTCGACAGCGCGCGCCGAAGATTCGCGCGACTCGCCGGATACTCTATCGGCCCATCCCCGATCACCGGCGAATAGACATGGTCGAGCGCGGCATTCAACGCGGCTTTGTCGGCGAGTCCGCGCACCGTAAAGAATCCGGGCAGCAGCGAAAAACACAACACGCCGACGATCAGCCTTCGGCCGCGCGATCCACGACGGGCTTTGTTCAAAAGCCCCAGATGCAGGATCAGCAGCACCGTCGGCGTCAGCACAAGAAAACCCGCCCCCATCAACACCACCGCGAGGATCGAAAGCGGCAGGAATGGCAAAAACACCACGAAGAAATACAATGTGAACGGCAGCGTGGAGCACAGCAGGCCGAGGCTCAGCAAGGGCCGTCGCGCGTGTTGCCACGAGGCGAGCATGAGAAATGCGGCGTTGGCGGCGGTGAGCGCGTAGACCTCCCACGCCTGGAAATCGTTGGGAAAGGGGATTTCGCGATTGAGCAGCAATCCCCCGACGGGCATCGCGAGCGCGAAGAGAACGATCGCGATGCGTTCCCCGGTGGCGCTCCACGCATCGACATTGCGCAGACCCAGCGCGAGTCCGCGAATGAGCCCGACGAACATCGCCAGCCCGAGCAGGATCACGACGATGGCCATGACCACCTCTCCCAACTTCGACCAGCCGTTCATGTGCCGCAGCACTTGGAACACGGCATAGAGCATCACCGGCGCGCCGATCGCGAGGCCCAGGTTAAACAAGAGGGCCCGTCCGCGACCCTTCGCCGGGCGCACACACGCCAGCCGCGTCATCCCCCAAAACAGCGGCAGCATCGCAAAGGCGAACTGGTTGTAGAGAAACCGCTGCGGCGGATAGATCCAGTCGGTCACCGTGCGAGGCAGCAGCTCGTTATCCATGCTCATCGCCAACCACAGATACCCGACTTGCACCGCCAGCGCCGGCACGCCCCACCACGCGGACTGCGTTCCCGCTGACTCCGGATTTCGAAGTGAAAGACGCCTCACCGCGATGCAGAGTCCGATTCCAATCAACGCGTTCAACAACCCGGCGATCCCGAGGAGGTGTGCATTGCCGCGCTCCCCAGGGTTCATGTTTCCCTCGATCAGCCAGTAGCCCTGAAAATTGAGCGCCAGCAACACGACGATGGGCAGCACCCAAAGCCACAGTATCGCGGCGGACCCAAGCAGCACCGGAGGGAGCAACGGTGCCGGCTTCGTTTTCGGTTCAATCGTGGGAGGGAGTGCGACAGGAGCGTCCATGGATTTCAAAGAGGAGATTGAGCGCGATCAGTGCGGGCAGAAAAACCGCCACGCCCGTGAGCATGTGCAGGAAGGCGTCGTAAACCTCCGGCATCCGCGGGATGACCCAGCGATGCGCGTGCGCGACGGCCACCAAGCGGAGCGCATTGACAAAAAGTGTGAGCGGCACCGCGGCGAGAATCGCACCCGCCATCGCCAGCGGCAGCAACCCGACCGACGGCGCCCGGCGCGCGAAATGCCAGCCAAGCAGCGCGGTCACCATCAAGAAGAAATCCGTCGCGCCGCACAGCGAGGTCACCAGCACCGGCTGACCGGAAAACAACAATTCCCACCCCGCCTCGGTGCGAACGGTCGCGGCACCCGAGAACAAACTCGCCAACCCGGCCGAGCCACCAACGAAGACATCTTCCTTCAGCCAAGGCACCGCTTTCAATACGCCCGCCCCACCGGCCACCGCGGCCAGTGCCACCAAACCAGCCCCAACCGGGAGAGTATTCAGCTTACGAATCATCAGTGGGTTGTGCGCGAGAGTGAGACTTCCTGCTTTCATGAGCACAACGCTACACTTCCCGTAAGAAGCCCGTATGAAGTGAGGATGAAGTCTTCGTGAAATCACCCGGAGCGAGTGCCACAAAAATGGCCTGTCTGCGTAGGCTTGCCTCCCACGCGCCTATAGGCGCAACGCAAGGTCACGAAAACCGGACGGCCCTTTGTGATTTTTTGTGGCGATCCCTCCGAGTCTTTGTCGGCTCGCTACACCGCACGAAGCCTCTCACTTGATCCCCGCTCGTGCGTCGGTTGCGACGACGTAGCGTTGGAACCAGCGGAAGAACAGCATCACCGGCAGTGTCGCCAGCACGGCACAAGCGAGGATGTCTCCCCACTGCACCGGCGGCTGCGTGAACAGGTTCGCCAAACTCAACTGCACCGTGCGCGTCTCCTCGCGCGTCGCGATCATCAGCGGCCAGAGGAAGTCGCCCCAGTGCGTCAACAGATCGAGCACCACCACCGTCGCCAACGCGGGCTTTATCGACGGCAGCGCCACGTTCCAAAACAGCCGCCACGGACCCGCCCCATCCATCACCGCCGCTTCCTCCAGCGCCGCGGGCACCGTCAGGAAATGCTGACGCAGAAAATAGATATTAAACGCCTTCGCCAAAAACGGCACCGTCAGCCCCGCCATCGCCGCCCCGTAGCCACCCGTCAGCCCGAGATCGCGCACGGTAAAAAACATCGGCACCGCCAGCACTTCGACCGGCAAAACGATCAACATGACGACCGCCGCGAACAACCACTCGCGTCCGCGAAATTCCAACCGGGCAAACGCATAGGCCGCCATCGCGTTGACCAATAGCCCGCCTCCGCCGATCACCAGCACTTGCAAAGCCGAGTTGAGCAACGCCCGACCGAGCGCCGCCCGCCGCCAGGCATCGGCATAGTTCTGCAACGTCCAACCGTCCGCCCCCAGCCAGCCACCCTGAAAAATCGACGCCTCCTCGCGCAGCGACGCCGCGAGCATCCAGAGCAACGGCGATAAAAATACCACCGCCACGCCCATGCTCACGATCCACGCCCCGTAGCCGCGAGCACCGGCGAGTGGTCCGCCCTTCTCCCGCAATTCCTGCCCATCCGGGCGATCCGTGGTCACAAATTTCGTCCCGTTCCTCTTCATTCGCGTTCCTCCTTCAGCAACCGTCGTTGCAACCACGTAAGCCCGCCTACCAGCAGCAAAAACGCCATCGCCGCCGCGCAGGCGCGTCCGAGGTCCTGGCTGATGAACGTCATCTCGTACACCGACTGGATGAGCGATAGCGTACTGTTGCCCGGCCCTCCGCGGGTCATCAGGTAGGGCTGCACAAAAATCCGGAACGCCAGAATCGTCGTCACCGTGACCACGAAGATGATCGTGTTGCGCATCGCCGGGATCACCACGTTCCACACGCGTTGCCACGCCCCCGCACCGTCGATGCGCGCCGCGTCGAGCAGTTCTTTCGACACGCCTTGCAGACCCGCGAGGAACACCATCATCTGCAACCCCACGCCTTGCCAGATCGACATGAACGCGATCGCCGGCAACGCCAGCGTCGGGTCCCGCAACCACGCTTGCGGCGGCACACCGAAGACCGCCAGCGCCGCATTGACCGGCCCCATCTCGCCGCCTTGCGCCGGCTGATAGAGGAGCGTCCACAACACCGCGAGCACCGGCATCGCCACCACCACCGGAACGAAGAACACCGCGCGCAACCAGCGCCAGGCCGGCTCCGGTCGGTTGACCCACAACGCCAGAAAAAACGCCCCGACCGTCTGCAAGGGCACGACCAGCAGCGCAAACAACCACGTGTTGCCGAACGCCCGCCGGAAACGTCCGTCGCCCGCCAGATCCGCATAATTGGCCAACCCCACGCCTTGGCTGCGTTCCGGCGAAAGCAGGTCCGCGTTGGTGAAGCTCCACCAGCCCGCGCGCAGCAGCGGCCACACGACAAACACCGCCAGCAACGCCAGCGCCGGCAGCAAAAACCATGGCGCGGAGCGCCCGCGTGCCCGTTGCCAAACCGTCATGGTCGCCCCTCCTGTTCCGCCGCCTCTTTCTCTTCCCTCTTTATCTTTCCCCCGCCCACCCGACGATCGATCACCGACTGCACTTCATCTTCCGCCTGCTTCAGGCGCGCCTCGACGTCCGCACCGCGCGCGATGTCGCGCAGCGCCGCCGCAAACCGGCCGGTCAGCGTGGCGTAGAAGGGTGTGCGCGGACGCGGGCGCGCCGTCGTCTCCAACTGTTCGCGAAAGAGGCGGTAGGGATTCTCCGAATACTCCGGAAATGCCGCGAATGCCGACCGTCGCGCCGGCACCGCTCCATTGGCCCGCACGAGTGGTTCCACGCCGGTCTTTGCGTCGGTCACCCAGCGAACCCACAACGCCGCCAGCTCCGGATCGCCGGCCTGCGTCGACACGCCCCAACACCAGCTGCCGCACGGCGCGACCGGTTTTTCTCCCATGCGCGGCAATCGCATCGCGCCGAGGCGGTCGCCTTTTTTCTCCAGATGCGCGCGGGCCATCCAGTGCCCCGTCCAATCCATCGCCACCTTGCCGTTGCCGAACGGATTGGGATCGACCGGGTCGGTCGCCGCGAACTTGCGGGTAAACACATCCTGCCAGGCCCGCAGGCTGCGCAGGTTTTCCTTGCTCGCCAACACCCCGCGCACCCGCGGCGCGTCGGACGCGATCAGGTGACCTCCACCGCTCCAAACAACCGGGCTGAACGCGTAGGTGAACCATTCGTCCGCACTGTCGTCCATGTGCATCGCGAGCGGCTCGATCCCGGCCGCCTGGAGTCGCTCGCACGCCTGCACAAACTCGTCCCAGGTCCAGCCCTCGTCGTCCGTCGACGGTTTCACGCCCGCCTTCGCCAGCAGGTCCCGATCGTAGTAAAGCACCACCGCGGAATCGAAGGCGCCGAGCGCATACAGTTTTCCGTCCACCGTCCCTTGCGCGATGATGGTCGGCAAAAAGTCATCCCGCTCCGCGCGATCGAAATACGCGTCCAGTTGAGCGAGCAGTCCGGCATCGACCAGCCGTGCCACCGCCGGACCGTCCAGTTCGAAGGCATCCGGCAGATCTCTCGCCGCCGCGGCGATCGCGAGTTTTTCGGCGTATTGAAAATCAGGAAAGAATGACAGGTCCACGCGCAGGCCGCGCTCCGCGTGCGCCTGATTGAACGCCTTGGCGATTCCGCGCATTGCACGGTTCTCGGCCTCCTGCCCCTGGTGGGACCAGACGCGGATAACCTTTTTCCCACCGTCATCCGTCGGCGCACGCCGACATCCCGCCCCGCAGCTTAAAAGCAAAACGACACTCAATACGCCCGTCAGGACACGAAACCCGGGATAACCGCACAACACCGACATGCCTCGGTTATGAAAACGTAATCCACGCATGCAAAGCCTCGATTCACGCCTCGACCAATTTCGCTGCGGGCGCCGCCGGACCCCCGCATCGGGCGGCGACCCGATGCCGCAATCTTCGCCCGACGCTCGTATCCGTTCTAAAACTACAATTTACCCGATCAAGTGCCGGTCAGTTACCTCATCTCCTCCAACGCCGAGGCCAACGCCAACGCGGCCCGTTCGCGCGCGGGAGTCTCGGGGAGCGAGGCGAGAAACGCCGATGCAGCCGCCGAATTGCGCCGCGACCAGGTGCCCACCAGCGTATCGAGCGCCCTCGACATTTGTTCACCACTAGGAAGCGCCATCACCCATGCGGCGGCCCCGGACGGATCGGTCTCCGCCCATTTGCCGGCGACAGTCGCGACCAGTTCCGGGTCGTGATGCCTTGCAACGAAAGCCGCCGCAAGAGCGGGCTCGGCCTCCGTCCAGCGATAAGCCATCTGCTCAAGCGCCCGCTCCTTGGCCGGCCCCTCGGGCAGGGCTTTCATCCAACCGACCGCTTGCTTCACCTCTCTGCCGGACCACACCGACGACACCTGCCCGAGCAAATCAACCATGTCGGCATCGGCCTGCGAGCCACCCGGGCTCGTCTGCACCAACAACACCAGAAGCCCGGCGGCCGTCGCGGGATCCCGGTCCGCCCACGCGCGAAAAAATGGACCATAGATCTCCTTGCGGCTGTTTTCCGGGAGGTGCCGCTCGGCCCACAGGAGCATGTCCTCGGGCTTCCGGGCGGCCATCGCCCGCGCAAGGATATCGCGAGCCGCCTGCTGGAGCGGATCGGACACGTTGCGACTTCCAAACCAGGTCAGTGCGGCGATGAGGTCTTTCGCCGCCCATTCTTTCAACAGCGCCTCGCGAGCCGCCGCTCGGCGATCCTCCGCCCACAGCGCATCAATCTGGCCAAGCATCGCGGCAATCTCGGCGATCTTGACGCCCGAGGCCCATGCTCCCGGCGTCGGCTCAACGGACGCTTCGGACAAACCGCGAGCGCCGGCATCGCCAGGGCGTCCGGCGCTCGCGGCTGGAATCAAACGCCCGGACGGTTCGACAAAGTGCGGGATAGCGGGGTGTTCAGAGTTGCGATGAAGAGTCAAACGCCACCCGCATAGCAGCGCCGCCGGAAGGGCGACCCATGGGAGGGCTTTGCCGAGAACCCGCCGCCCGGGAGCGGCGACGACCAATCCGACGGATGCTTTGCGAAGTCTCATGGTGGAAGAAAGAAAAGTCCTCGGGCGATCCGAACTCCAATCGTAGGGCCGTCGCTTGCGGCGTGCCTCCGTGGCACCTTGCGACCCAAATCGGCACACCGCGTGCGGCGGCCCTACGGTTCGAAACAGAACTTAAAAAAACCGCCGGTGACCGGGCCGGATCGCGAATCGCGCTCCGACCAGGTCGCCGACGAGGAGGATCACGGGGTGATCGTGAGATTGTCGAAGGTGGCCGTACAGAGCTGCGTCGTGTCGCGGCTGGTCACCGCGAGACCGATGAGCGTCGATGAGTTCATCGTAAACTCCTGCGGGACGTCCACCTGCGTCCAGTTGACTCCGTCCACCGAGGTGTACCCGGTGAACACGTTGCCCACTCGAGTGACCCGCACCCAGTTGTTCGGCGCGGTGTTCAACGAGCCGCCCGCGTAGGTGGTGTGCCACGCGCCTTGCGTGATTCGTTTCTGCAGACGGAAGCCATTCCCCGGAGTGACCATCATCATCACATAGCGTGCTCCGGTGGAGGTGCTCTCACGGACCATGACGCCCGCCTTCGCCCATGCGTTGGTGTTCTCCTGCGAGGTCACCCGCACTCGGATGTCGCAGTCACCGCTGGCGGCCATCCGCGCGAAGTGAAACGAATCCGTGCCGCCGGAAATGTCCGCGCCCGCCGCCTGGATGCTATACAGGCCACCCGAGTGGCTGGTCGTCCCGGCGAGCCCCACCGAGCCGATGTCACCCGACGTGAGGCTGTAGGTCGGAACGAATACCGGGAACGCGCTGGCCGCGACCTCGGCGTTGGTGATGCGCACCTCGTCGATCAAGCCGCGCAATTCATACCGGAACGGGAATCGCGTCGTCGTGCCGGCTCCAAGCTTGTTGGAAACGCTTCCGCTCAGATCGGCGGCCACGGTGGCCGTGCCGATCTGGTTGGCCGACGAGGCGCCGGCGCCGAGCTTCGTCCAGTAGAGCTTCAGATTCCCCGTGGTCCCGCCCGAACCGTTGTAGGCCACCGCCACGTGATACCAGTTGTTGGCCACGAACGCGTGCGTCCCGGTCGTAGGGATCGGCGCGGAGAACGAAGCCGTCCCGTCGTAGAACGACAACGTACCGGCGTTGACTCGGAAGAGAAAACCCCGCGTGACGTCTCCGTCGTGCGACAGGATATTCTGCTCGCCGGCCGTAGTGCTGATCGAGATCAGCGCCTCGTAGGTGAACGCGCCGTCGGAGCCCTGCAGCGCGGACTGCGCCACGTTGGACGCGGTGAGCGCGCCACCGCCAATCGACGAGGTTGCGGTGTGGTAGGTGTTGTCTCCGGAAGCCAGCACGTCGAACGCCGTGCCGTATCCCGAATACCCGGTCGCGCCGTAGCCGCCCGATCCGGTGCCGTCGCGGCCGGCCGCGCCGCCAGTGTTGGTGAGGTTCAACGCGGTGCCGCCGGAGCCTTGGTTAACGAAGGTACCGGATGCCACGTCGAAGTTGTAGTGCGCCAGCAACGGACCGGACGGCGCCGTGATCGGGGCCACGGTGACGTTGTCGAAGAGCGCGCGTGACAGAGACCCCGTCACGTTGCTGCTCGACGCCAGGCCCACGTAGACGCTGGACCCCATGGAGATCGTCGTGGGCGACCCGACTTGCGACCACGTCGTTCCGTTGGACGACTTGAATGCGGTCAACGTGTTGCCGACGCGTTGCAGCCGCACCCAGTTGTTGGGCGCGGTATAGAGACTCGAACCAGTGGAGACCGCGGCGGCATCCACCGCGGTCCGCGTGCTGAAGCGGAAGCCGTTGGTCGCGGGCGTCGCCGCCATCAATGCGTAACGCGAGCCCGGCGTCAGATCCTCGCGAACCATCACGCCCGCCTTGGCCATGCCGTTGGTGTTGGTCTGGAAGGTCACACGGGCGGAGATGTCGAAGTCGCCCGAGATCGACTGCCGCACAAACCGGAAGGCGTCCGCCGTGCCGGCGATGTCGTTGCCCGATCCGTGCACGCTGAACACGCCCGCCGAATGCATCGCCAGACCTCCGGCCGACACCGCACCGAGGTCGGCGGTCGTCCACGGCGATGGCACGCTGCTGACAGGGGCCGTACGCGTGCCGTTCCAGGCGCGGACGTAATCGACTTCAACGGTCTGGTTGTGCACCTGCGAACCCGGAGTATTGCCGTCCCACCCGCCGAGTTGCAGCGAGAGGATGAAATACGCCGGGACGTTCATCACCCGGGAGCTCACGTATTCGCCGGTCTGCACGCCGTCGATGTAGAAGACCAGCCGGCCCGCCTCCCAATACACGCCGTAGGTGTGGAAGTCCCCCGCGATCGCAGGGAAGGGAATCTTGCCCCAGCCGGTCGTCTTGTGATCGGTACCATACCCGTCCCAGTGCAGAGTGTGGCTGTTCACGTTGTCGCCCCAGATTCCGAGAGTCTCCATCACGTCAATCTCCATGCCGCCGTTGTAGGTGGTCGACGTGTTGCCCCAGTCGTCCTTCACGTCGAGCGTCGCGGCGGAACCGTGGTTGACTCCCTCATACGACGAGCCCCACCGCACGGAAGAGTCCTCGGTCGCGGTGTAGGCCACGCCGTTGATAATCAGCTGCGGCCGATCCGCCGCGTTGACCGCCTCCCGACTATGGAAGCTGATCAACTTCGTTCGCATGAACGTGTCCGCCAGGGCGAAACCAATGCGCTTGTCGCCGGCCATCTCTTGCGCGACGTAGCCCGTGACGTCGAACGTGACCTCTGAGCCGACCGTGTAGGGCTGATTGTAACGCTGGCCCAGCCAGACGGGATCGGGGGTGGGCTTGTTGTTCCAGGTGATCGTCGACTCGGTCCACGAGTCGTCGGCGACCTTCATGAGCACCACGTTGTTTTCACCGCCGGACTCGAACGACGAAACCTTCAGCTTCAGCGAGGCGCTGGAGATCGTCCCGGGGTTAACTCCCGTGAGGTCGA
This sequence comes from Opitutaceae bacterium, assembly GCA_024711005.1. GTDB lineage: Bacteria > Verrucomicrobiota > Verrucomicrobiia > Opitutales > Opitutaceae > Rariglobus. Next base: position 12,039 of record JANJTQ010000281.1, read on the forward strand.
ATTTCAGGAAGGAACGGCGATACGCGCCCCCCCAACCATAATCGCCGCGATCCGGCATCAGCCAAAACGCGGGCCAAAGACCCTTTACGGCGGGATACTTTATCCGCGCCTCCATGTAACCGTATTGCTGACGGTAGTTGAAGAAGGTGCTGACCTCGCCGGTGGCGTAGCTGAAGGCTTTGCCGCCATACGAGACGGCACGCTGCTCCGACTTCAGTTTCAAGGTGCCGGCCGAGGCCGTGATGTTCCCAGGGGCGTTTCCGCCGCTCCCGGCGATGCCCACATGGTGCGTTCCCATGCGCCACTTGGTTCCGTCCAGCGTGGTTCCGTTGAACTCGTCCTGAAACGTCAACGTCCAGTTGCCAGGGACGCCGACCGGAGTCTGCGCGACGCCGCCGGAGGTCAAAGCCATCATTCCAAACAAAGCGGCCGCCATCTTTGGCGATCGGCCACGCGGCAGCGAACGGACACGACGCCGCGAATCCAATCCAACAGAGGATAGTTTCATTTTGGGGGGTATGGGTTGAGGGGTGAGCCTGCACTCTACCGGAACGCCACCGCGACGTGTTAGCGTTTCGCTGATCCCAAATATGGCGATTCCTGACCGGGCGGGTTGATGCGATCCCGAACGCGCCCTCCGTATCCTTGCAATTGATACTACATGCCGCTCCTCTTGCGGTTGCCAGGGGACAACGACGCGCGGTCGCATGAACCGGCGGAGTGAAGTCGCCAATGATGCGTTGTCGCGCACAACCAGGCGCCCCGGCGTATGCTCGACCAAGGTCACGTGCTCCGGCCCCGAATGCCAGGTCACCAGGTCCGGGCCTCACCGCCACCTTGAATCGGAGCCCAGGCGCTCCGACCGCACCGACGTCAACGCTGCTCCACGGAGCTGGCAGATCCCGGGCAGCCGCGGTGATCGCCCCATCCGCGAAAAATCAGGGCGCGCCCCGATGGCGGGCGCGCCCTGACATTTGTATCAGATTAAAAACTACCAATCGCCCCTCCTCACGGCGTTCCCGCGGGCACCACGCGCACGCCGTCGGCGATCACGTAGCCGTTGGTTCCCGTCGTGCGGAACTTCACCTCGGCGTTGGCCGGGGAAAGCGGAAACACGCCGAGCAGGGTCCAGGTGTTGCTGTTCTGTTGCTGGTTGACGGTCACGGTCACGACCGAGCCGTCCGTTTTGACGATATCGACCGGCACGTTGTTGGCGCGGTTGGCATCGGCCGGCCAGCGCGCATAGACGAGGTGCTCGCCGGCGGCGGCAATCGCGGGCTTGAAGGAGAACGTCTTGGTGCCCTTGGCGGTGTTGCCGTCGTGCAGGTAGTTCGTCCCAAGATAACCCGGTGTGGAGGATGAAGCGGTCCAGGTGCCGGTGGCCACGACCGAGGCCGAGTCGGCATTGTCCACGTTGATGATGCCGGAGGTCGGCACGGGCTTGAAGCGCATCGCGTCGGCGATCACGTAGCCGTTCGTACCGGTCGTGCGGATGGTCGCCTCCGCGGTAACCACGGCGAGATCATACACGCCGAGGAGGTTCCACTGCCCGCCATTCAACTGCTGGTTGACGGTCACCGTGGAGACCGGACCGTTGGCGGAGACAATGTCGATGGGCACGTTGGTGGCGCGGTTGGTGTAGGACGTCCAGCGGCCATAGACGAGGTATTCTCCGTCCGCCTGCAATGCGGGCAGGTAGGTGAAGGTCTTGGCTCCCTTGGCGGTGTTGCCGTCGTGGGCGTAATTGGAGCCAAGGTAGCCCGAGTTGGTCGACGAGGTTGCCCAGGTGCCGGTCGTTTCGACATCGGCGCTGTCGGTGTTGTCCACCGTAACCGTGACCGGGGCGGCACGCGTGCCGCTCCACGAACGCACCCAGTCCACCTCCATCACTTGGTTGTTCACCTGAGGACCCGGATTGTTGCCGCCCCAGCCGCCCATTTGCAGCGAGAGGAGGAAGTAGGCCGGCACGCTCATCACGCGCGAATTGGCGTATTCGACGGTCTTGATACCATCGATATAGAAGGCGAGCAGGCCGGGTTCCCAATAGACACCGTAGGTGTGGAAGCCGTCGGGGGTCGAAGCGTAGTCGATATCTCCCCAGCCGACGGACTTGTGCGAGGTGCCGTAGCCATCCCAGTGGAGAGCGTGCTGGGTGACGTCCGCACCCCAGATCCCGAGACTCTCCATGATGTCGACTTCCATGCCGCCGTTGAAGGTCGTGGCGGTGTCGCCCCAATCGTCCTTCACCGCGACGTCGACGGCGTTGCCATAGTTGTTATTCGCCAACGTTCCCCACCTCACCGTGGCGTCCTCGGTCGCAGTGTAAGCGACCCCGTTGATCACGAGTTGCGGGCGATCCGCGGCGTTGGCCGCCTCACTGCTGTGGAACGCGAGCAGCTTCGTGCGCATGAACGTATCGGCGAGGACGAGGCTGATGACCTTGTCGCCGGACATCTCCTGCGCGACGTAGCCGGTCACATCGACGGTGATCTCGCTGCCGACGGAAACCTGGTTGTTCCACTTCTGGGCAATCCAGATCGGATTGGGTGTCGGCTTGTTGTTCCAGGTGATCGTGGACTCGCTCCAGGTGTCGTCGCCGAGCTTCATGGCCACCATGTTGTTGGTACCGCCGGTTTCCATCGACGAGACCTTGAGCTTGAGCGTGGCGCTGGTGACCGTACCCGGATTCACACCGGTTAAATCAAACTTCAGGTAGGCGCGACGATAAGCGTCCCGCCAGCCATAGCTGGCGCGGTCGGGCATGAGCCAGAAGGCCGGCCAGAGACCGGTGACGGCGGGATATTTGATACGCGCTTCGATGTAGCCGTACTGCTGACGATGATTGACGAATGTGCTCACCTCGCCGGCGGCATAATTGTAGTTCGTGCCGCTGTAGGTGACGGCGCGCTGCTCGCCTTTGATCTTCAACTTGCCATCGGCGACGGTGATGTTCTCCGGCGAGTTGCCCGCGGAGCCCGCGATGCCGCCGTAGTGTCCGCCGAGACGCCATTTCGTGCCGTCGACCGTGGTGCCGTCGAACTCATCTTGAAACTGCAACGTCCATGTACCGGGTACGAACGGTTCAGGGTCAACCGCGTGCAGGGTTCCTCCAAGTGCCAGGGCGCCGATCAGTGCCGCCGTCGTTCGTCGCAGCCGGCACAAGGGCTGCAAACGGACACGACGTAGCGGTTCTACTCTAACAGGGGGTTTTGTTTTCATGGGGGTGCGGAAGGAACCCTACTCCGATTCGTGTCGGAAGTGTTAGCGCATCGCCGACCGCAAATGTGGCTATTCCTGATGTCGCCAGCCGCGATCACGCCGGAAACTCCGCCGCTCACCCGCCCGTGTGCACCCGGGCATTCTCCGTGCGTTCGCGCAGCAACGCACTGAAAGCCGCCTTCTCTTCCGGCGACTGCGGGTGCATGCGTGCGATCACTTCGGGCATCGCCTCGCGCAGCGGAGACGTCGCCAGAAAATCCGCCGCCAGCGCCGAATGCCCGCGCGTGCGCAGTCCCGCATACACGTGCAACTCGAACTGCACGCGCAAGGCGTCGTGTTCTTTTTTCAAGCCCAGCGCATCCAATAGAAACAGGAGCGCCTCCACTGTTGAAAATTGTCCTTCGCCTTGCTGGGTCCGCAGCCAATAGCGGCTCTTGCCCGTCATCGGCAGGCTCACCCGCCGCCCCCAGCCTTCGACGGCTTTCTTCATATCCGCCGCCTCGCCCCAACTGCCGTCGAGGAGCAACACCTGCACGTTCTCCGGCACGGGACCGGCCGGCATCGGCTCACCCAGCGGATGCAAAACCCACACGTCCTTTCCCGGTCGCACCACACTCTCGCGTGTCGGCACGACGTCATGCCGGTAAACATGAGTCCGAGCGCCCGCAACCACCCGCTGGATGAGATGCCCGGTGCTGCTCGGACGGAAAAATTCCCGCGAATGCATCATCACATCGACAGCCACCGGACAGTCCACCGTTCGCAAACCTTCGCACACGCACCAGCGCGGAATCTGCTGGCAACGCGTACAACGCAAAGTGGGATTGTTAACGACGCTTCGGCCCATGTGGATGGTTATCCGGAGCGGCAAACCCGAAGCGGTCAACACGGACGTGGCGCGGTGGCACGATTCTCTCACCTGCGCAGAGACGCCATTGCGGAGCTGTCTCCAAAGACCGACGGAGTCGGGAGGCGGCGAGGTAATACGCTCCGGCCTCTCGTTAGATTCGGTGATACAGGCCAAACCGATGAAAACCATTCGCATCACACCTTCGATGGCGGGATAACCGGGCGCAGGCGAAAACCGGTCTGGTGCACACCCGACTCGACGTCACCCGGCTCGCGCCAGATGCTTCGCACGTCTCTGTTCAATCTCCCATCGTGGCTCCTCCTCGCTTCACCCGATTCCTGCTCGTCCTCGCGCTTGTCCATGGCGCAGGCGCGTTGATCGCGCAACCGTCCCCGGCGTACCACGTTCCCTCCATCGAGTTTAAACCCATCGCCCCGCGCACCTATCCGCGTCCCGTGGAATCCGCGCTGGAAGCACAGATCGCCCTCGCCCGTCGTGGTCTCTCCTGTGGCCCCATCGATGGCATCGCCGGCGCCCAAACCGCCTCGGCGCTTCGCGCATTTCAACAATCAACCGGCCTCCGCGTCACCGGTTCGCTCGACGACGCCACTCGCGCTGCGCTCCTGCTCGACACCCCGCCGCTCATCCAGTTGGCGCTCACGGCCGAGAATTTTGAGCGCCTTCATCCCCTCGATAAAACCTGGCTCGGCAAATCCCAACAGGCCGCCCTCGCCCACGAAACCATTCTCGAATTCGTCGCCGAACTCACCCACGCCAGCCCCCGGTTCATCCAGGCGCTCAATCCATCCACCGACTGGAACACGCTTGCCGCAGGCAGGCATCTCACCGTTCCCTCAATCGCGCTCGCGCCGTTCTCCTCCCAAGCCGCGCGCCTGGAAGTCCGCCTCGCGGAACACGTCCTTCAGGCATTCGATACCGGCGGCAAACTCCTCGCGCATTTCCCCGTGAGCATCGCCCGCAACGTCGAAAAACGCCCCGTCGGCGAACTCCATGTCACCGTGGTGATCGCCGACCCCAACTACACCTTCAACCCCGAGACCTTTTCCGAATCCGCCGAAGCCCGTGAACTCGGTCGCAAGCTCATCCTCGCCCCCGGTCCCAACAACCCGGTGGGCGTCGCCTGGATCGGTCTGGATCGGCCGGGCTACGGTATTCACGGAACCCCTACGCCCGAGCACGTCGGTCGCACCGAGTCGCACGGCTGCTTCCGTCTCGCGAATTGGGATGCGCGAACCCTGCTCAACCTCGCTTGGACCGGACTCCCGGTGACCGTGCTGCCCTAAAACGGACGGCATCCGTAAGCTCCTCCCACCGACGGCCGACCGCCAACCAAAGTCACCACGCGACCCGCTCCCGGCCCGGCAAAGAGTAACCCAATAGGTTACTCTGTGTGCGCCCGTCACCGGCTTGGGTTTGGCGATCCAAGCGAGCGTGGTGCGGTTCGTCGAACGTCGCGACCACGCTCGTCTCCACCGTTCGATGTCTTGTGCGGGTATTTGCGGACCGGCGGATGTCTTATAGCGACAAGTCGCGATCGGCCTGTTTTTGCGCAAGCCAGTTCAGGATCTGCAGCAACGTCTCGGCCTCGGGCATGCGACTGCCGTTTTTGAGAAAATCGCTCAAGCGCTGCTTGGGGATGCCGAGAAACCGCGCGAGCCGAACCTTCGATCCGTACGGTGTCAGCTCGCTGCGCAGCAGGGCCGCGCACGCATTCCACATCGGCGTATCCGCTCCGGGCCTACGCGTAAGATACGACCCGCGCCGCCGGGGCTTCAGTTGTTTCCTTACCTCCTTCGCCCCCGCCTCCGCGGCATCCGCCAGCAATCCGCCCAAGTCCATCCAAAGTTTCAACCGAGGGTGTATAGGAACCATAGGAAGTCACCCAATAGGTTACAGAATCCCCGGACAAGCAGACTTTCTCCACCGAGTTGCAACCGGCAAAGAGTAACCCAATAGGTTACTCTCTCTTCCGCCCCAGGTTTCGTCCACCCGGACCCAAGAGTAACCTATTGGGTTACTCTGGCTCGGGTGGTTGGATATTAAAAAAAGGTTATTGAAAAGCGGCGTGGCCGAAGACGCGACGTCGCCAACCGGGAAAAGTCTGTTTGGCATCGATGCCATGTTGTTACCTTTGCGTCGTCGTCCGTCCTTCGTGTTCGTCGTTGCGCTTCCGGCGCTCGCTTTCGCGTTCACCTCGGCCGTCACCGCGTTCTCGCAACCGCCCGCAAATCCCGTCGCGTTTTCCTCCCTCGTCGCCGAATCCGTTCTCGACCACGCAATCAAAGAGGCCATCGCCACGGGCAATGGAACGCGTCTAAACGAGCTCGCGCAGTTTCATCGCGAGCCTCGCACGGGGGCTGCCCATGCGGTGCTCAACACCACGCTTGCCCGCGCCTGGTTGTTCTTGGGCGACTCCGCTCTCGCCGTGACGTTCGCCCGGGCCGCGTACGCGGATTCAGCCGATCCCGTTCCTCGCTGGCTCGCCGCCGAACTGCTCTACGCCCGCGGCAACTGGCCCGCCGCCGACAAACTCGCTGTCGCTCTAAGAAACCGCGACGCGTCCAGTCCGATCATTCCCTACCTCGAAGCCCGCAACATCCTCGCCCGCTTTGCCGACGTCGACGCCGGTTTCACCCAGCCGGCGATGATCGACGCCAAGCGCGACCTGCTCACCGCCACCGCGGCCTGCACCTCCGTCGATGCCCGCGGCCATCCCGACTTCGATCCTCGTTTTCTCTCCCTCGGAATCGATGTCGGATTGTTCGATCTCAACTACGAATCCGCCGCCTCCCACGCGGTGCAACTCACGGCCTTGCGTCCGCGTAACCTCTCACTCGCACGTCTCGCACTCGCGCTGGCCTTCGACTCGCCCGCGTCGCGCGACGACCTGCTCGCCGCCCTGCACGCTCGCGCCACCTTGCCTGCGGCCGAACTCGCGCGGTGGGAGTTGCATGCCCGCCTCATCGATCTCGCGCCGGAAAACCACCGCGCCTCCGCCTGGCTCACCCTCGCCGAGGTCGCCCAAGACGACCCGCACCTCGCGCCCGTCCATGTCCACTTCATCGCGCGCGCCGCCTCCTCGATGCCCAGGGACGACGACCGTTTCGCTTTGGTGGCAGACACGTACATGGATGCCGCCCTGCGCGCCCGTTCCGCGCCGCATGCGCGGGCCGCACTCCGGGTGCGCTTGCCCGATCCGGCCGACACGCCCGAGGTCCGCGAACGTCGCATCGACCTCGCCTCCCTCGCCACCCGGTACGACCTCGCCGCCTCGCTCGCGATTACCGAAGCCGCGTTGCACGCCGACGACTTCGACTGGCTGCTGCGCTACCGACCCATCGTCGCGCGCAGCCAATCCCACGGCGCCTACATTCGGTATCTCCACACCCTGGAACGCAACCGCCCCGACGATCCCCGCGTGTTGATCGAACTCGCCCGGGTCCATGAACAACACACGATGCCCCGCGCGTTGATCTACTATGATCGGGTGTTCGCCTTGACTCCGTCGAAGATCCGCCCCTCGGTGAAAGACTGGTTCGCCTACCGCAGCCTACTTCAAGCGGCCGCGCAACGTGGTCAGCCCGACGATGCGCTCGAACAATTCGATGCCACCATTGAGCGCATCCACATCGCCGCGCCGGACGACGTGCCTGCCGCGCATTTTTACGCCGATCTGCTGAACCGCCGCGCCCATCGTTCCCGGAAGCCCGCCGATTACGAGGCCGCCGAGGCGGCGAGAAAACACGCCATCGAACTCGATCCCGACGTCCGGGACCTCTTCCAAGGCGTGCGCGCGACGCCTTCAATCTGGATCGGGTTTAACCGCGTCTCCCTCCCATCGCCCGCCGGTCTGTTGGTGAGAAACCAGCGGTCTCTGCTGTGACAGACGCCGCGAAAGCATGGTGCACGGAACACCATGCCCAGTCTGAATAATGATGCGGCTCGCCCGTTCTACTACCCATCGCCGGCGCGTCGCCCCACGCTTGCGGAAAGACTCGAGCGAGCTTCCTTGAACTCCTCGTTATGGATAACCTGATCGCCGCTCGCGCCACCATGGGTTTTTCCCTGGGGTTCCACATCATCTTTGCGGCGATCGGCATGGTGATGCCGCTCCTGATGTCGGCCGCCCACTACCTCTTTCTCAAAAAAAAGGACCCCGCCTACCTCGAACTCACCAAGATGTGGTTGAAGGGCGTCGCCATCTTCTTCGCGGTTGGCGCCGTCTCCGGCACCGTGTTGTCGTTCGAACTCGGATTGCTCTGGCCGGGGTTCATGAAACACGCCGGCCCGATCATCGGCATGCCGTTCTCCTGGGAAGGCACCGCCTTCTTCCTCGAAGCGGTCGCCATCGGGCTTTTCCTCTACGGATGGAAACGGATGAAACCATGGGTGCATTGGTGCACCGGTCTCACGGTCGGCATTTCGGGATTCGTCTCCGGCATCTTTGTCGTCGCCGCCAACGGATGGATGAACGCGCCCGCCGGCTTCGACTGGATCGACGGCGCCGCACACAACGTCGACCCGGTAAAAGCCATGTTCAACCGCGCCTGGCTGCACGAGACGATCCACATGCAACTCGCCGCCTTGCAGGCCGTGGGTTTCGCGGTGGCCGGCATTCATGCGTTCCTTTACCTCCGCGGACGAGCCCAGGCGCTCAATCTGAAAGCCATCAAGATCGCCCTCGTCTTCGGCGCGTCAGCCGCCATCGCCCAACCGTTCGCCGGCCACTTCGCCGGGCAGCGCGTGGCCGAACTCCAGCCGGCAAAGCTCGCCGCGCTCGAGGGACACTTCAAAACCGGTCCGCGCGCCCCTTTGTATATCGGCGGTATCCCCGATGAGGATACGCAGACGATGCGCTGGGGCATTCCCCTTCCCGGAATGTTGAGCTTCATCGCCTTCAACGACGTCGACGCCGTGGTCGCCGGGCTGGACCAGGTTCCCCGCGAAGACTGGCCGCACGTCGCGATCGTCCATGTCTCGTTCCAAATCATGGTTGCGATCGGCATGGTCATGGCGCTCTCGGGCGTGTTGTTCTTCGTTTTCCTGAAACGCCGGATTTTCCCCCACTGGTACCTGTGTCTGCTCGTGCTGTTTATTCCGCTGGGCATGATTGCCATCGAGGCGGGCTGGATCGTCACCGAAGTCGGCCGGCAACCTTGGATCATCCACGGCATCATGCGCACGAAGGACGCGGTCACCCCGGTGCCCGGCATGGTGTATCACTTCTATCTCTTCCTCGTGCTCTACCTCCTGCTGTGGTGCGTCACGGGCTGGTTGTTCCATCGCCAGATCCAGGCGGTTCAGAAGAAATTCGAGGACGTGCCATGACCGACATCATTGTTTTTTTCATCGGTGCCTCGCTCCTGCTTTACGTGCTGTTGGGCGGTTCCGACTACGGTGCGGGCATCATCGAACTGCTGCCCGCCGGGACGTTTCGCGAGAAGCAGAAACACGTGATCAACGAGGCGATGGGGCCGGTCTGGGAGGCCAACCACATGTGGCTGATTCTGATTGTGGTGATCCTCTTCGTCGCATTCCCGACGATCTTCACCACTCTAATGATCGCGCTGCACCTGCCGATGCTGGCTCTGCTGGTGGGCATCGTCGTGCGAGGGACGGCGTTCACGTTTCGCCACTACGACGCGATCCAGGAGCCGCGTTCGCAACGCGCCTACACGCTGCTTTTTGGTGTATCCAGTTTATGGACCTCCTTCTGGCTCGGCATCATCGTCGCGAGCCTCAACCGCGGGACCATCAACCTTGAAGCGGCCACTTTTTGGGATGCCTACATCGCGCCGTGGTGGGGCGTATATCCGCTTTCCGTGGGGCTGTTTGTCGCGAGCATTTTTGCGTTTCTCGCCGGCGTTTACCTGATCAGCGAGACGGATGACGCGGCGTTGCAGCGTCGCTTCACGCGCCATGCCGCGGTCTTCAACGCTTTGGTGATCGTCTCCGGCGGGCTGGTGTTTGCCGCTTCGTTTATCGAGCGCGAAAGCCTGCCCTCCCGGTTCTTTCGCACTCCCTCGACGATCGCGGCGATGGCGCTGGCCACGTTGCTCTTCGTGGTGCTGTGGAGGGTGATCCCCAAGCGCAACGCGCTGCTCACCCGCGTCGTGGCGGGCGGACAGGTCGCGTTGATCCTGCTGGGTTGGTGGCTGCTCTACGCGCCCGATGCCGTCCACACCGTCCAAGGCCCGCTGAACTTTTACCAAGAGGCCGCCCCGCATGCGACGATGCTGCAACTGGTCATCGCCCTCCTCGTCGGCAGCCTCTTCATCTTCCCGAGCCTGTTTTTCCTGCTGCGGGTGTTTAAGTCGAAACAGCACCCGTCAGGAGACTGACCGCCTGCGGTTGAGTGGTTACGGATTATGGCATTTCAAATAAAGCCGCGTGGCCCGAAATTCGCGAATCCCGGAGCACGCCCGGCACCGTTGCTACACACTGCACTGGGACGGCCATGATTTTTCGCGCATCGCCACGGCCTCAGGGCGTGGCGTCGAGTTCGTGCATGACCCAGGCCCGGCGGAGTTCCTGCAACGTCTGAGCCTCAAAAAGCTCGCTCTCCTTGCGCTCGAGTTCGGTCACGTCCGGCCGACGCTCACGGAGGACCGCCTGTGCGGCGGCGAGCGTGTCCTGGCGGGCGATGTTAAGCACGAACTGCCGGAGCGTGCGGCCAAGATCGTTCCGCACGGCGCGAGGCAACTCGGCATTGAGAATGTCCTGGAGTTTCGAGACGTCCGAGTTGGCATCGAAGAGCGTCCCCAGATTCGCGGCGATGACGCGGCGGGCATTCGCCCCTCCTCCCATCTCCAACCCGATCCCGTTGACGTAGCCATCGAGAATCGGCTCGAAGGGCTTCACCAGCGCCGGCAGTTCCACGTCGACCACGGAAGGAAGCCAGCCGCTGACATTGGAGAAGGTGCTGTTGCCTTGCTTCGAGGTGATAAAGCGCAGGAAGTCGATGGCCTGTTCCGGGACGCGGGAGGCGCGGGTGAGACCGAAGGCGCCGCTGGTGGGCGTGTCGGCCTCGGACGAAAGACCATAGGTGCCGGCGCCAAAGCGCGGATGGTCCGGAAAGGGTTTGGGGAAGCGGAAGGCGCTCACTTCAAAAGGCGCGAGGGCCCGAAAACTGGGGGCGTCCCAACTGCCCGTGACAATCATGAGGGCGCGGCCTTGGACAAAATAGAACGTCGCATCATCCCGACTCGATTGAACGAACCCGGGTTGGGCGAAACGGCCGATCTGCCTGGCCAGATGAAGGCCGTTGACGAAGTCCGGTTCGTCGAGGGTCCATCGGCCCGTGACAAACTGCAGGGCGACTTCGGTGGCGTGGGGCTTGATCACCAAAATGTCGTCCAGACGCTGGGTGAGCCGCTGGGTCTGGCCTCCGATGAGCGAAGAGGCAAACCACGGCGTTCCGTAGTGGGAGCCGGCGATGGGCACGATGTTTTCGCCGGTGGCGGCGGCGTGACGTTGGACACGTTCACAGATGTCCACGAATGCGTCATAGTCCTCGGGCGGAGGCGTGTCGCCGAGGATGCGTTTCCACTCGGTGACGTTGTAATACATGCGTGCCGTGAACATCGACAGCGGGACCCCATAGTATTCGAGCAGGTTGGCCTTGTAGCAGTCGCCGCCTGCGAGGCCGTCGACGAAGGTGTCGCGCCAGCGCAGATCGGCGATCGAGGTGCCGGCGTTGTAGGGATTCGGTTGCTCGACGTAGTCGGTGAGCGGGAGGAAAAACCGGGCGAGCGTCTCGTCGTCGGAGCCCTTGCCGATCTCGATCAAATCGGGAGCGGTGCCGCCGACGAGCTGGGTTCGCAGCCAGCTCGGAAAGATCCGCTCGGGAATGGGATTCTGCGCGATGCGGACCCCGGGGTGCCCGCGTTCGTATTCTCGCGCAAGCGTGTCGATCGCGCTGCGAAGGCCCGACTCAAGTTGCCAGTGGGCGATGCGGATGACGACCTCGTTGGGATTCGACTCGGCACGATGCCGGCTGAAGACGCGAACAAGCGCGATGCCGAAGCAGATCAGCAGCAAGCTGAAGCCGACGAGTGGAAGAAGTTTTTCGCGCTTCATCGGGCGACCTCCACGTGGCGGTTCGCACGACCATCTTCGGCCAGGATCGACGCGAGCCGTTCGGAAATCATCCGGCGGCGTGAGTCGCGGAGGAAGTTTTCCAGAAAGCGCCGATAATAGGCGATGGCGACGTCGTTGCGACCGGTGCGCCGACCGAGTTCGGCGATGCGCACCCACGTATCTCGCTGCGTCGTGGCGCGGACAATACCCGCGCGCTCCGCCGCAAGGAGATGATCCAAGGCGGTCGCGTCGCCCAGCTTGAAGCGGAGCGCGGCGTCACCCATCACGAGATGAAAATCACGGACGACGGACGGATCGGAGAGCCCGGCGCCGAGTTCCGACAGATGATCGAAGCGGGTGCGAACCTCGGCGGAATCGATCCCGGATGCGAAGATTTCCAACAGGGCGAGTTGAACGACCGCGCGCTGGGCGAGTGGATGAGGCGAGGAAAGGCCGGCGAGCTCCCGGTAAAGGCGAACCGCGGTCGAGGGGTCGGGCGAAGCCCGGTGTATCTGCGCGATGCGGGCAAGATAGTAGCGGGCCCCAATGCCGGGCAGGTCGGTGGAGTCGGTCGCGATGATCTCGTTCAATAACGAAGCCGCCCGGTCGAGGTTGGCATCGGTCTTCGGTTGCAGGTTGATCAGTGTGACGGCTTCGCCGAAACGGGTTTCACGATCCGGGTTCTTGTGCCGGGCGAAGGCGGCATGCGCATCCGCGAACAGGCCGAGCGCGGCATCATCCCAAGGTGACGTGTCGCCAACGGGATCGGAGGCGAGAAGCGGGGCCGTGAGAATGGCAAGGATGGAGACGAGGCGTGGCGAAATCGGAGGAGGCATTATTTACGAATCTGCGAGAGGTGAAGTGTCGGCGCCCGAACAAGCCCGACCGTCCGGTCCGACTCATGCGGAGCGGGATCGGATCGTGGCACAAGGTCACGAAGCGAGGCCTCGTTGATCTCGACGGCGGCGGATGCGCACAGCGCTTTTATCATCCGGTCGGCCGCACGCGCTTGCAGCGCCTTGATGATGTTCGGTCGGAAATTCGCCAAAGGCTTTTCCTCAAAGAGGCCTTTGTTCTCCTCGTAAAAAGCGGCGATCTCCGGCTCGCCGATTGTCGCCGATACCTCCCGGCCGAGGGCCTGCTTGAGCTGAAAGGACAGTTCCTTGAAACGAATGTAGTAGAAGGCGGATTCAGGGTATTGTCGCGGACCGTAGATGATCTGTTTTCCCGCGACCGCCACCGCCCGACGTTCGTTTTCCCGGGCCAGCTCCGCCGTGAAGGCCGCATAGGTGATGTCCTTCACCAAGCCCTTCTGTTTGGCCAGACCTTGCTGCACCTTGATTTGAACCAACTCGTCCAGGACCACCTGTCGCAGTCTCGCGAGCGGCGATGGCGGTGTGGCGTCTTCGCTCCAATAGCCGGGATGATCGTCCAGATCGTGGTGCTCTTTAAAAAACGCAAACACCGAGGCCTTCTGCCGGTCCATCACGAGCCGATATTCGCGCTTGGAGACCGGTTCGCCATTGACGGTGATCACCACCGGGTCCTCGACAATACTCGCAGAGACCGGCGTCTCCGCGAGTATTGTGACGCGGCCGATCAGCATGAGGACGATTGCAGCGATGAACTTCATGATGATAGTGCCGAGGCCGGACTACGTTCGTCAGGGTTGATACTCGAAGTAATCGATGCCGATCCAATGATCCGACGAGGCACTGCTTTTCCAGATGATCTCGGCGTTGAGCGTGTGGGAGCCGTGGTTGAGCCCGGAGTATTCATGGATCTTGAACTGCGAGACGACGGTCGGCGAGTAGCAGTCCACCGTCGTAACCGGGCCGCCATCGATGGAGAGATTCAGGCGCCCGAGGTTCGGGCCCTTCTTCACGTAGAGGCTGGTTCCCGTTCCGGTAAACGTGAACTGGACCGATGAACCGATGGTCTTGGATGTCGACTTGGTGGAGTTGTAGAAGATCGGGTCGTTCGTCGCGTGATTCCACGTGCCCGAATAGGTCACGACGCTGCTCGCCGGGTTGTCGACAATGATCGGGTTTGCCGAAACGGCGCCCACCAACGATTGGAAGAAATCGATGGCGACAGCGCTCCCCGTCGAGTCCGGGTCTTTGGTTGCGACGGTCGCGCGCAACGTGTGGCTACCCGAGGAGAGGCCCTGTACTTCGTAGAGCTTAACGAGGTAGTCGGACGCGGTCGTGTTGTAGCAATTCACGAGCGTCGGAGCGCCTCCATCAATGCTGACGTTCAACTTCCCGAGACTGGACGCTTTCGCCCCGAACAGCCGGGCGCCGGTCCCCGTGAAGCTGAACTCGACATACGATCCCACGGTGCTGGAGTTCGACCGGGTCTTCGCATAAAAGTTGGCGTCGTTCGTCGGATGAGTCCACGAACCGCTATAGCTCACGGATGAACCGGCCGGATTATCGACCGTGGTCACCACCGGAGGAACCGGAGGGTTGCCGGGCAATACTTGAAAGTAGTCGATCCCGATACCGTTGCCGCTGGACGCACCGTTCTTGGTCGTGATCGTTGCCAAGATGGTGTGCGTGCCGGTGGCGAGTCCGCCGATCCGGAAGATTTCCGCCTTGGTGATGTCCTCGGGCCAATAGCAATCGGCAAGTATGGCCGTCCCCCCGTCGATCTGGATGTTTAGCCGGCCGTTCCCCGTTCCTTTTTTTCCGTACAGGGCGATATTCGTGCCGGAGAAGGTAAACTGGACGGAGCTCCCGATGGTGGTGGAGGCGGATTTGGTCGAGTTATAGTAGAGGGGATCGGCCGTATGTGACCAGCTGCCGCCGTAAGACACCGCTCCCGCCGCGTCGTCGGTGAAGGTAACCGTGCCCGGAGGCGGATTGCTGCCGCCCACCACCTCGTGCATGCCGATGTCCGCGTAGCCGCCGGCATACAAGGGGTTGTTCCAGAAATCGCGTCCGCCGTTGTTGGCGATCGTCCGACCGTGGTTAATGAGCGGCGACGTGGACTGCAGCTTGAACTTGTCGGTGTTGGCGGCGAGGTAGCCATCGGCTCCCGCCCCGGTGGGGACCGGGCCGACAAACTGCGGGTTCGCGACGACCTTGTAGGGGTCGTTCACGTCGGGCGTGTGACGATGATACGCGTTGTTGGAGAAGGTCGGAAGACTCGGATAAATCGCGGCCGGAACATCGAAGATGTTGTTATAATAATAGCTGGCCTGCTTGTCCTTCACTTTGAATCCCTCCTGCAGGTTGGAATAAAACACGTTGTTATACACCAGCACCGAGTTGACCCCGAATACCGGGTTCAAATTGAACTGGCTGCCGCTGAAGGTGTCCCGGCCGTCGTTCACGCTGAGATTGTAGCGATAGATGATCGTTTTCACCAACGGGTTTTCAGAAGGATCGGGCATCGTGAGGAGAATGCCGCCCACGTTGTCGTGCGTATAGTTGTACTGGAAAATGTGGGTGCCCAGCGTGCTGATATCCACATCGAAGGCCTGGCTGTCTCCGCCATTGGTCAGGGCGAGTTCATTGTGCGTGCGAGCGACCTCGTTGAACTGAAAGGTGGCTCCATCGCATTTCCACGTCCACATGCCGGCCATGTACCCGTAGCCTTGGCCGTTGATTCCGGCGTCGTATCCCGCGTTGTATTCAACCAGTGGATCCGTCGCTCCGCCGATCACGATGTGGTCGGCCCCGGTGTCATAGAACAGGTTGTCTCGGATAACCAGATTGGTGGTCCATAATTCGGGATACAGGGAGTGATAGCTGGCGGGTTTGGTGTAGAGGCCGATACACGTGATATCGTAGACGTTGTTCCCTTCCACCAGCAGATCATCGAACCCCGCCATGCTTCCGTTGTCCACCGTCACGATGTAGATCGCCGCGTTGTCATAGAGTCCACCGTTTCGTTGCGAGCGGCCGCGGACATCGTGGATATCGTTTTCGAGAATTCTGATGCCACGACAGATTGAGTTTTGGGCGGTGATCCGAATGCCGTCCCGGATGCCGTCCGACGCGGCGTCGTTGGTGATCTCAAAATCGCGAATCGTGATATAAGAGTTGTCCCATAACGCGATCGCCTGGGTGCCGCCTCCTCCGTTGATGACGGGTTTCGCACCCGTGCCATAGGCGCCGAAAACAAGTTGGCTGGAGCTGGTGCCGGAGCCTTTCGGAGTAAGGCGTCCGGTCCAAACCGAGCCGCGTTTAAAGAGCACCTGATCGCCCGGAAGGAAGACGTTTCCGTTCACCTTGGGAATGGTCTGCCAAGGCGCGGAGGTGCTCGTGCCGGTATTCGAGTCCGATCCTGCGACGGAATCGACGTAGTAGTTGGTCGCCCGCGCCCCGGAGAACGCCAGGGCCATGGCGAAGAGTGACACGAGGCATTTACGACCGCGGGGGAGAGCTATGCTGAGGGGTAGTGTTTTCATGTTTTGGGGTGGGATAACAAAATCAGTCGACACACGGACGTACCGCGCGTGGCTCCGCCTCAGCGGAGCAAGCCGCGATCCTCGCCAAGGATCGTTTCGAGGCGCTCTTTCAGCTCGCGGACCAACGCCGGTTTCTCGTCGTAAAGATTGACGCTTTCGGACGGGTCGGCCTTGAGATCGTAGAGCTCACGGACGGGTTCGCCGGTCTTATAGTTGCCTCCCGTAACGAACTTCCACTCCGCCCGACGGAGACCAAACGTGTAGCCCGCGTTCTGCACCACCGTTTCCTCGCGAATCGGCTTGCCGTCGTCTTTGCCAAGCCAGGCGGGGAGCATGTTGCAACTGTCCTCGCCGGCGTTCGCGGGCAGTTCCTGACCGGTCAGTGCGGCGCAGGCGGCCAACACATCGTTTAGCGCCATGACCTGACCACTGACCGCACCCGCCGGGACGCGACCCGGCCAGCGGACGATGAAGGGCGTTCTCACGCCTCCCTCCCAAACGGTATGTTTGGTGCCGCGAAGTTTTCCGTTGGGACGATGACCGTCGCCGGTTTCCTCAAAGTGCGAGCCGTTGTCGCTCGCGAAGATCACCAAGGTCTTCTCCGCGAGGCCGCGGCGTTCGAGCTCGTCAAGAAAGCGGCCGACATAGTGATCGAGCTCGTGAACGTAGTCGCCGTAGTCGCCCGCGTTGGTCTTGCCGCGAAACCCCTCCTCGACCGCCAGCGGCAGGTGCGGCACATAGGGGGTCATATAAAGAAAGAACGGCTTGTCCTTCGGTCTCCGGTCCAGATAGGCGATGCTCTTCTCCGTGATCAGCGGCAGGTAGGACGAGACCGGCGTCCGGGACAGCTTGTCCACGCCGGGCGCGGCCGGCGGCTTGTAGTTCTCGTTGTCGAGCAGGCCGACCGCCCGGTTCCCTTCAAAGATGATCTGCTCGCTGGCGCACACGAACCCATACCACTCGTCAAAACCACGATCCAGCGGACCTCCGGTGATCGGCCTCGTCAGATCGATGTTGGCCCCACTGTTTTCGCTTTTGAACTTCCCGAGTCCGACGGGCGGTTCTCCATCCGTGGTCGTGTAGTTGGCGCCCAGATGCCATTTGCCAAACCCCGCCGTCGTATAGCCGGCCTGCTTGAGGAGCGTCGGCAAAGTCAGTCGCCCCTCCTCGATCATCGGCGGATGCCAATTCGCCAACACCCCGGCTTTCTTCCACGTCCGCCACGGGTAGCGTCCGGTCAGCAGCGCGTAGCGGGAAGGCGAGCACACCGCCACGGGACAATAGGCGTCGGTGAAACGAGTTCCTCCCGCGGCGAGCCGGTCGATGTTGGGCGTCGGCACCTTGGATTCGGCGCCGTAACAACCGAGGTCGCCGTAACCGAGATCGTCGGCGAGAATCAGCACGATGTTCGGTTGCTCCGACATCGCGGGCATTTCGGCGTGCAACAGCGAGGCTGCAAACAGTCCGGCGACCGGAGCGAGTCCTGGAAGGAGTGTCTTCATTTTTACAGACGATGATCGGTCCTGAGGTCCCGGAAAAAATTCCGGGACCGCAGGCACAGAAGAAGTCGTTTACTTGTTCGCGGCGACGTCGGGGCCCTGATCAAGCGAGGCCAGCACCGGGGCAAGCAACTCGCCCCAACGCTGATGGCCGGCCGGAGAGGGATGGATGAGATCGGTCCGGAAGTATCCGGGCTCGGGACTTCCGTCCGGAGCCGCCAGCGCGGCGAAGAGATCGAAGACGACCACGTTGTCCCGGCCTTGGGCGAGTTGAACAATGAGGGCGTTCAGTTCGGCAAGCGCCTGCGGTTTCCTGAGGGGCGCCTTGGGACTGGCGCGCGGAGGGATCGTACAAAGGACGACGGGCAGCGAAGGGTTGCGATCCCGGGCTTGGTCGAGCAGCAGTCCGATGTTGCCCGCAATGACCTCGGGCTTTGCGTGTGCGCTCAGGTCGTTTGTGCCAATGCAGACCACCACCGCCCGTGGATCGAGATCCAGCACATCCTCCTTGAAACGGAAAAGCAGGCCGCGGGATACGTCGCCACCGATACCACGATTCGCGACCTTAAGGGCCGGAAACGCGGCTCTCATCGCCGGAAGTTTCCACCCGCCGGTGATTGAATCGCCCACGAAGACCACGGCACCCCGGTCCTGCGCGCGTTTTTTCCAAAAGGAGGCACGGTTATCGTGCATCCAGTCGAAGGCGCGGACCGGCCCCTGGCCGGGCCAGAGAGCGCTGTCTTTGGAATCCGGATACGGCGTGGGGCCGTCCTGCGCGTGCAGGACGCCACACGCCAACAGGACGGTGATTAACGGAAGAAGAACGGATCTCATCGATCTTTTGCGAAGGGTCGGAAATGAAACGCGCGGTCAGGCGCGACGACGGCGGACAGTCACGCCGGCGAGGGCCAGCCCGCCGAGGATCGAGGCATAGGTGGACGGCTCGGGAATCGTCGAGAGGATGCCAGTCGACTCATCGAATGAATAGAGACCGTTGCTCCAGACGTTGCCGGTCGCCGAAAAGCCCACGATGTCGAAGGTGTCCGAAAAGGAAGTGGCGATGCTCAACGAGCCAAGATCGACGAGCGTCCAGGACGAGCCGCCCGCGGTGTCGGCGTTCGTGAGATCCAATACGAAGGAACCGTCAAACGTCGCGGTGCCGACTCCGGAAACGGAATTGTTCACACCGGACGCGCCAATGTTGAACGTCAGGCTGCCGGTTTCGGCGAGGATCAAGGTGCCGGCGTTAACCACCGTGTTGCCGCTGTAGGTGTTGGCGCCGGCCAGGATCGCCGAACCATTCGAACCCTTGGTGACCGACAGGCTGCCACCCTGAGCCCCGTCGGAGATGCTGCCGGTAACCTCCACGGCCGCGACGGACGTGGAAGCGGTGGCAAGGTTCAGCGTGGTGTCAAACGCTCCTGCGGTGACGGATCCCGTGACGAGGAGTCTCCGGCCGGAAGCTCCGCCGTTGCCGGTGAACGTGTGGATGCCGCCGTTCCCCGCCAACGTGATGTCCGAGAAGATTCGGATGGATCGCGCGCCGCCGGCGTTGATGTTGCCGTCCTGGCTCAGGATCAGCGAACCGCCGTCAAGCGTGTACTGTTCGGTTTCGACAAAGGTGATTCCGCCGATGTTACGGTTGCTATCCACAGTGATGGTGCGGTTGGCGTTGATGACGCTGCCGAACGTCGCGATATCCGCATTGGTCGTGCCGGAGGTGGCGCCGGGGACGCCGGCCGACCAGTTGCCTGCATCGGCCCAGTTGCCGGCCGCGTTGACGTTCCAGGAAGAGTCGGCCGCGTGCAGCGAAGGAGCCATCAACAAGGCGACGAAGGCGGACGAAGACAGGATCGAACGAGGTATGTTTTTCATGATGTAGTGGGAGGGGAAATAGATTTTGTAGACTACGAAAAGGATCGTGAGCGGACAGCCGGGTGAGTGTTGGACGAGTGGGTTAATTGTCGCTGATCAGGGCCGTGCCCCACACCGATCGGTCGCCGGAGTTTTTAGACGTGCCGTTCCAGACGAATTGCTGGAGCCGGTGGATGCCATTGTCGCTGTTGTTGATCGCAACATCGAAGAGGAGTTCGAGGTCGTGCTTCGGCGTGATCCCGAGGATCGACCAAGGGATCGATACCTGGACGACGTAGCCGTCGCCCGTCACGTCCTTGGTGACGATAAACGCACAGGCTTTTTCTTCCTCGGGGTGGTCCGCGATGTGGAGACCCGGAGTCCGGCCGACGCCGATAATGATCTGTCGATCGCTGAACAACATCGCGCCCGACTCGCCCAGATTTCTGCCGCCGATGAAGAGCTCCACGCTGTCGCCGCTCCAGTAGGATCGGGGCGCCTTCTCGTTCATGAACGGCGTCGCGTCGGCGACCTGGATGAGGAAGTGGAGATTCCGCTCGTCCCAGCAAAGGCGGAAATCGCCGCGCAAATCGGGATTCGGGTTACCCTGCACAAGGCTCGCCGCGCCGATCGGTTCGGCGGGCCGGGTGGGCCAGTTTGTCGTGAGTCCATCAAGCGCGATCTCCGCCTGCGCCCGCGGAACAGACACGGTTTTCCGGCCGCCCTTCCCTCCCTTTCCGGTGAAGCGAGGATCGTCGAAGACGAAGGGTTTCACCCGGCCGAGAATCACGTCGTAGACGCGGTCGTTGCTTTGTTTCGCCGCGGCGACCAGGGCCGGATACGGGCGGTCGGTCACGTCGACCAGGCCCGTGTTGTTGCCTTCGCCGTTGAAGCCTTGAAAAAAGCGTCCGGTGATCGACTGGTCCGTGTAGATGAACCACTGGGTGCCGACGACAAAGGGAAGCGCCGCCGCCTGCTCCGTGTAGTTGCGATAGGCCGCGGCGCGTTCGTCCTGGTTGCGCACCTTGCCGCCGCTCAACCCCTGCTCCATCGAGCTGTAATACCATTCGCTGAGAATGATCGGCTTGCCGCCGCTCCATTCGTGAATTCGCCGAAGGAAATCGGCGTCGATCCCGTAGGTGTAGTAGTTGACGCTGACCACGTCCACGTGACGTCCGCCCACGGCGACGATCCCCTCGTTGGTCGCGGTGTTCGGGGTCCAGCGGGAACCGATGAGCAGATGATTCGGATCGTTCCGGCGGAAGACGCGGCGGACCATCGCGTAATAGGTTTCCAAATACAGATTGGCGAACGCCTTCATGTCGGCCGCGCCCTCGTCGGTGCGAACGAACAGGACGGCCTCCTTCAACTCGTCGAAACCGCCGAAGGGCGTCGCGGGTTTCCACGCCTGGTTGAACCGGGCGATGTCGCGATATTTTTCCCGCAGTTCTTCAACCAGCCGGGCCTTGGCCGCGACCTTGCTCGCCTTGTAGGCGGGAATGAGCCGGGGCAGGAGTTCGAGATGCTGTTCGTTGCCGAGGAAATAGCCGATGAGAAGAGGATCGTCGGCGCGGGAGGCCACGCCGGCGAAGGCGCGGTCGAGCGCTTCCTCGACGCCGGGCGCGAAGGGATCGAAGAGTTTGTCGGCGCCGAGCTTGTCGGGGAGCAACGCAAGCCCCTTCGCCTTGAGCGGCAGCATCCCGACATACGGAAAGCTCCGCGTCCGCATGGACTCCGAATAACGCGTGAACGCCCCGGCGCTGTTGAAACCCCACGCGCGCAGGCGATCGACCACCTGGCCCGACCACTCCTCGTAGTCGAAAGGACGGTCGAATTTGCGAATCCAGTTCGCGATGTAGAACGAGAAAATTCCGGAGCCGGGGTTCCCGTCACGCCACGCGGTCGCATACTTCTCGTCCTTCCGCGCCGGCAGCCATTCGTAGATGTTCTCCCGGCCCTTCACCAAGGTGAAGTCGTCGGTGTTCGCGATTCCGCACACGCCGAGTTGGAAAAACAGGTTGCCCTCCGGCGTGACCAGCACCTGCCGGCCCCCGTCGATTTCTTCGACGTGGAAGAACCCGTTCTTCTTCAGTCCAAGCTTCTCCCCGCTTCCGGCCAGGCCGCCAAACCCGTCCTTGGCCGGCCCGCCATCCGTGGCGAGCGAAGCCTGGTGGACGAGCCCGTCCCGCCTCAGTTCGTCCTCGGTCTTCACCTTGCCCGGATACTCCTTGCGGGCGGACTGGCCGAAGCGGTCCACGAGAAACTTCGGCGAGGGCGTGGAATCGCCCGCCAGCGCCGCGGCCGGGGCCGCGTCCACGCTCATGGTGATGGTCTTGGCGGACCGCTTCTTGAGCCGGTGAAAGTAGGCCCACGAAAAACTCTTCGTTCCCCAGGTCCGGTTGTCCTGCAACTGATAGAGGCCCTTGGGCGTGTGGAAGACGAGGCGTTCGCCCAGCGGGTGAATTAACGTGATTTGCCCGGCGTTGCCTTCGCCGATGATCTGCTTGGAGAACACCTCGGGAAACGCGCCCGGCTCGTCGTCGCCGATGACGAACCGCCCCCCCTGGGTGAGCATGATCGGCAAGGTGGTGCTGAACTTCAGGCTGACGACGTCGTCCGGCAGATGGTCGAAGCGATAGACGAGATCCTTGCCCGTGCCGGACACGGCGATCTTCAGCACAAAGCCGTTGGAGTACCTGGCGACGGCGCCGCCATCTTCCTCGCGCTCATAGACCGCCTTCAGCGATTTTTTATTGGCGAGCGAGACGGTGGGCGGCGTAAGCGTCAAACGCCCGAACGCGCTCCCGTTGATCACCGCGCCTTTATCGCCGATCTCCAGCCTGAGATTCTGCCCCGAAAGCGTGGTGGCGCACAAAAAAACGAGAAAAAGAATACGTGTGAACATGAGGCGGAGACCGGGGGTAAATCGTGAAGCTGAAAAGCCAAAATCACATCCCCGTCGCCTCCGCCAGAAGCGCAGCGGTTTACAGATGACCTGCGCCGTCTCTACCCGGATTGCGCCTTCAACGTGCGACCGTCGCACCACACTCCCTCGATGTTCACGATCTTCGGGTGGGCGGGCAGGCCGAGCTCGTTGTTTTGCAATTGCTCGACCACAAGATCCACGGTCTTGGCCCCGACCTCGCCGCGCAGCAGGTCGACACCGGCGCAGGTGTCGATCGAGGGCAGGCAGTCGAGACTCGCGAACCCGATGTCCGCCGGGACACGGAGGCCGATTTCGCCGAGCAGGTCGAGCACCGTATGCATGTTGCTCACAACCGCCTGGATTTTGTGGCGCTCGATCCACTCCGCGAGCTTCGCCCTGTCCCATTCGGCCGTGAGGAGCGGAGGAATGACTTCCTGCGGCCTCACCCGAAATTGATATCCCATGTAGGCGGACAACGCGGTGTTGTTGTTCATGTCGTCCTGCTCGATCAAGGTCACATAGCCGACACGGGCGTAACCGAGGCGCTTGAGATTACGCAAGGTCAGGACCATCGCGTGAAAGAACCCGTGGGCCGCATGGTGCAGACCCGGCTTGAGGATGGTATGCCCCACCGCCGCGACCGCAAAATGTTTCCAGTTCAGCGACACGCGCCCCCGGGCGTGCAGCATCGACATGAAGATGAGTCCACGAATGGAGCGCGCGTGCAGAATGCGACTCAGACGGGAAAGTGTCATTCGGGGTTCCCGCGCCCAGAACTCCTCGATCTCGTAACCGAGCTGATGGGCACGCGCGCAAATACCGTCATGCAGCGCAATGCCGCGAGGATTGTGACGCGCCCCGGGTGTGTCCCACCAAGTGAGCATGGCAAGTTTCTCGACAGTGCGGGCCTTTCGCGAGGAACGCAGTTGTGTCATCAGCGTGGATACCAGCGGATCGCGCGTGTAGCCGGCCTTGCGGGCGATCGCGAGAATCCTGTCTCGCGTGACGGGGGATATGCGCGGGTGGTTGCGCAATGCCAGCGACACGGTGGTCTGCGAACATTTGGCGAGCGCGGCGAGTTCGCGCATGGTCGGGGTCGGGCTCATCGATGTACCTTCATTTTTGAAAAAGAAACCCCGGTGGAGCTCTGTCAACGAGCGTGTTGTTGGCCGCGAAGAACGGATGCTGAAGGAAAGTGACGTCACGGCCGCGGACCTCCGTGACATGCCCCCGCCGTCTCGCCCCCACGGGGGGCGCTTCGTGTTTCTCCGGACGGTCGGAACCGTCGCCAGTTAACCGTAAACCGGCCCGGCGGTCGCCGAGTTCGCGTCGCATGATCTTGATCGGGCATCCGCATGAGCTCCCTTGTCTCAATCCCTCCGGCAGATCCCCGTCTTTCCTGGTCCGGAGTCATCTCGCTCGAAAAAACGGCCGACAGCCACGTCGTGCCCTGGCGGCTTCCCCATACGCGGCTCTCGCTTTTTCCTTCGTACGAGACGTGGGGCGACCTGTCCTACGTTTCGTCGCTCATGACCGGCGCCCGGATCGTGTTCATGAGCGACACCCGGTCTCTCGCGCTACGACAGGTTCCGGTCGAAACACCGCGTCCGCTCGATGTCTGCTGCGACGGACGACTCATCGCCTCGATTTGTCCCGATGCCCGGGGCTGGTTCCGCTGCGACGACCTTCCCGCGGGAACCAAACACATCGAGTTGTGGCTCCCCCATGGTGTTCGTTTCGAGCTGTGCGAACTACTGCTCTCGGCCGGCTCGAGCCTGCGTCAAACCCGCGACTCGCGACCGCGTTGGATCGCCTACGGAAGCTCCATCACCCAGTCGGCCGGGGCGCCTTCGCCGACGCAGACATGGGCGGCGGTCGTCGCCCGAACGCACGACGTGAACCTCACCAACCTGGGATTCTCGGGCCATTGCCAACTGGAGCCCATGGTCGCGCGTCTGATCCGCGATCAACCGCTCGACGCACTTTCCATCTGCGCGGGCGCCAACAGTTACACCGGAGCGCTCACAATCCGGACGTTTCGGGCCGCGATCATCGGCTTCGTTCAGATCGTACGGGAGAAACACCCCGGCATTCCCATCGCGTTGATTTCCACGATCGTTTCGACTCCGGGGGAAACCCGGGCCAACGCCGCGGGCTGGACACTCCCGCTGCTGCGTTCGGAGGTGTCGGCCGCGGCGCTGGCCCTGCAGGAGCACGGGGACAAGTCCCTGTTCTATGTGAACGGACTCGATCTGATCGGCCCAGACGATGCGGTGCTGCTGCCCGACAACATCCATCCCAACGCCGAGGGTTACGGTTTGCTGGCCACGCGCTTCAACACGCTCGTCGCCCCACGCTTGTTCGCGGGGCGACACCGGCCACCGTCCGCGAACGAACGATCACCCGAGCGCCCTCCCTGCCTCGCGAACGAAGGCACGACCATCTATAGCTAACCGAGAATACAAATGACGCCGGCCGGCCCGGTGTCTCTCGCCCCCCGTCCGAGTTAACTGAAAACTTCCGACGCGCTGGCGACGCGACAACTCCCGATTTCACGTTTTGGCCTCCTCATGTCCTCTCCGCGTCCCCGCCCCAAGGATCGCCGCTCGGGCTTTGCGCTGCTCATCACGATCACGCTCCTGGCCTTCCTTGTGCTCCTGCTCGTTTCACTCGCCGCGCTCACCCGCGTCGAAACCCAGGTCGCGTCCAACAACCAGCACCTTTCGCAGGCGCGCCAGAACGCGCTGATGGCGCTCAACGTCGCGCTGGGCCGCCTGCAGGCGACCGCCGGGCCCGACACCCGCGTCACCGCGACGGCGGACATCATTGCCGGCCGTCACACCGACAAGAAAAACTGGACCGGCGTCTGGAACGCCGACGCCCCCGGCGCCGACAAAAACATCGCGTGGCTGGTCTCCGGCGCCCCCGCTCCGGGAGCCGCGACCATCGTCACTGCGCTTGCCTCCACCGATGTAATCACACTCGTCGGCGAAAAGACCGTGGACACCTCGGTGGCGGAAAACGAGGTCAAGGTCCGGACCGAGCCCATCATAGCCACCTCCGCCCCCGGTCATTCCGGGCCCCAAACAATCGGAAACTTCGCCTACTGGATCGGGGACGAGGGCGTGAAGGCAAAAGTCTCGATTTCAAATCCATGGGAAACGCCCGCTGACGAAACGCTTGCAACGTCCTTTCCCGAGTCCTTCTCCGAGTCCGAAAAACTCATTCAAGCGGACCGCTACCGGTTGATGACCGCCCAGCGCATGGGCATCGAAGGCGTGTCGATCGACGATCTCGGCGACACCCAACTCGACACCCATTACTTCGCGCAAGACACCACGTTCAAAGCATCGCTCCAAAACCTCGTCTCCCTCCCCCAACTGTCTCTCGCGGGTCTCAACGCCGCCGACCGCACCGCCCTCGCCGCCGCGCGGCGCAACCGCTTCCACGACCTCACGGCGAACTCTCTCGGCCTCATCACCGACGTCGTAAACGGCGGGTGGAAACAAGACCTCACCGCCTGGATGGCCAATGACGCTCCCGCGTCCCCCGCTCCGGATGATTATATGTTCACGGGGGCGGGCTCTCAGTTTGGCATTCCCAAATGGGGCATGCTTCACGACTACGCGAGATACCCGGCTTACTCCGGAGCGGTCCCTCCCCGTCAACAAACCGACACACGACAGGGCATTCACCCCGTTCTCACGTATGCACGTATCGGATACAACATAAGCTGTGCGGCCGCGGGACAGCCCCTGCGAGTCAACATCATGCCGGTGGTGGCGTTGTGGAACCCCTTCAATGTCCCCATCGCGAACAGCACCTATGAGGTTTGTTTTTCCTACGTCTCGAAACACACCGGCGGGGACGCTCTCACCAACACCAACAAGATACTTCGACTCGGGCTTTTCTTCCAAGACATGCCCTTTCCTAATCAAACGGGGACCTTTTTTCCGGAAATACTCAGGGCGGGATCGTCGGACTACCACGGCACCGGCGACGGCCAACACCGGGAATTCTTTCGATTCAGGCTGGTGACCACTCGCGTTTTGCAACCCGGCGAAAGCCGTCTCTACACGATCGTGGATACGCCGGACGACCTGCCTTACGAAAGCGGCGTCTCCACCTTAAGCGACGCCATCGTCGCCCCGGACAACGCGGTGTATATCGACACGCAACCATTAACCCAGACCCATCTCGATCATCCCACGACCTACTGGTTTACTTATCCGGAACTGGCGGGTTCGATCCCTCAAACGGCGCGCATGGAAATCCTCCTCACCGTCCCTCCGCCCGCCGGGCTTGACGTTCCCGCGACCAACGCAGCCCTGAGAGGCAACGCCTACCAACGCGTTCTGGGCACGGGTATGTTTTGGATGCCCAACACTCAACCCATTACCATCCCGCCCGCGAACAATGGGCAGCCGCTCTTCTATCAGAGCATTGAACTCACGATGTCCACCCTTCCGGTGACGGAAGCTCACCAGTATTACCGGAGCGGACAAAGCACCCCGCGCTGGCTCGCGATGATCAACCCGCAGGCCAAGATCGCGCTCAGAAAACCTTTTCCCGAAGGATCCACCACTCAGCAGCAGTCCAACTTCAACCTCTCGCACCTGACCGACAACTACATCCTGGCGAACAGCCCGGCCGTCGTTTACCACGAACCGCCGCAGACCGACAACGGCTTCGTCTCCGCCGGCACCCGCGTCTCCACCACCGGCGCCGCCCAGAAACTGGTCGTCCGCGAGTTCCCGCCCGAAAACACCCCGATCTTCTCCCTGGCTCAGCTGCAACATGTGAACGTCTCGTCGCTCAACGTTAATCCGACTTACGCGATAGGAAACTCCCTGGCTAATATCTATGTGGATCGCACCGCCACCGAGACGCCCGCGCTCCCCGACGACGCGTTTGTCGCGAGCCCCGACTCAGGTTTCCCCGACAGCTCCACCTTCAACCGCATCTACGATCTGTCCTATCATCTCAACAGGGTCCTTTGGGACGGATATTTTTTCTCGACGATCCCGTCCGGCCTTACATCCCAGCAGGCGGGTAGCCCCCACTTCCGACTGCCCAACGCTCGTCATCAAATTTTTTGGAAAAACGGTTCTCCCACCGTTTCCGAATACAACGGGCTCTTGGTTCAGGATGAGGCCGCTTCTCATTTGCTCGTAAACGGCGCCTTCAACGTCAACTCGACCTCCGAGCAGGCTTGGCGCGCGCTCCTCCACAGCCACAACGTTCCGGCCGGCTCGCAGGAAAAGCACCGCTACTCGCGCTACGCCGTTCCTCACGACAACGCCGTTCCCAACGCCACGTGGCTCGGCTACCGGGTACTCACCGATTCCGAAATCAAAGCCCTCGCCTCCGCGATCGTGCAAGAGGTCCGCCTCCGGGGACCGTTCCTCTCGATGGCCAGCTTTGTGAACCGGCGCCTGATTGCCGACGTGACGGGTCTCAAGGGTACACTTCAAGCCGCGATTGACACCGCCTCCCTCGCCAGCCCGGGAGAACTTAACAACAAGGCCCCCTTCACCGACCCCGCCTTCGCTGCAAACAACTACCCTCGCGACATCCTCGACAGCATGGGCTACAACTACCCGCACTCGGGCGATCCCGAGCAACAAGCGATCTACATGGGCGGAACCAACCCCGCCCACCCTTCAAGTTCCCGCGCCGCCTTCGCCCCGGGCTACCTCACCCAGGCGGACCTTTTGAGCGCGATCGGCCCCTCGCTCACCGCCCGCTCCGACACGTTTCGTATTCGCACCTATGGCAACACCGTCAACCCGACGACCGGTGCCGTCGACGGACAGGCGTGGTGCGAAGCGATCGTTCAACGCCAGCCCGATTACGTCGACCCTGACGCCAACACCGCCATAACCCCGCCCTCCGCACTTGGCCCGACGAACCGGGAGTTCGGTCGTCGCTTCAAAATCGTATCCTTCCGCTGGCTCACCGCTCATGACCTCTAAACTCAATTCCCATTGGAGCATTGCCCTTCTGGTATGCTTGTTCGCGAGCGCCTCCGTCGCGCACGCCGTGCAGTTTCGTGTACTTGGGTGGACCACCCCCGATACATCCCTTCAATTCGGTCAAAAACCCACGCCCATCGTGGTCGCAACGACACACTTTTCCCCGGAATACGAAACGCAGGGAGAGGGTCCGCTCATCTTCTATAAGATGGTCGAAAAGGACGGTACGCCCCACCGACAGACGGCCTGCACGATCGCTCTTCCCGAAGACCTTAAAAAGGCGTTGATCATCCTTTATCCCGGCGACGATTCCACTGCGCCTTATCGCAATGTCATCCCTACCGGTGAAGGTCCCGGCACGCCGAACGCCCCGCTCGTCTACGACTACATGGTCCTCGATGACTCCCTGGAGGCGCGCCCGGCCGGCATGATCGAGTTCCGCAATTTTTCCACGCTCCCGGTGGCCCTCATGGTAGACTCCCGACAACTCCTTCTTCCGCCCAAAGCGAAGGCTCAGGTGCCCATCGTGCCCGGAGCCAAACGTCTTTCTTTTCGAGCCGCCGCCCAGGTGAACGGTGAATGGAAGGTCTTCCTCACCAATCCGCTCCCCACCCGGGGCCAACCCGATCGCATGATGGTTTTACTGCGTGACGGCCCCTCCTCTTCCGCGCAGACCCGCGGGAGTCACGAACCCAACATCAAAATGGTTTCGTTTTCCGACTTTCCTCCACGATCCAAAACACCTCCGCAAGGTGACCTGGCCTCGATCCGCTGACCGGGCCCCGCTTTGTCACCGAGGGGTAATCAGCCCGGCATGAGTGAGCGTATCGCGGGCCTGCCGGCGGCCGGCGTCGGGGCTAGGCCACCACCAGGCGCACGCCGTGCCGCCGCAGTTCGGCGACGATCCCGGACGGCGGAGGCGCGTCCGTCACCACCGCGTGCAACCGCGCGGGATGAAGCGTCACGCTTGACGAGGCTCGGCCAAACTTGCCCGCGTCGAGAAGCAGCACCACGCGTCTCGCCCCCGCGGCCAGCGCGCGCTTGGCCTCGATCTCCAGCGGGTTTGGATCCATCGGCCCGCGCCCCGCGACATAGCCCGTCGCGCTGATGAAACACACCGTGCTCTTCACCCGTCCCAGCCGTCGCACCGCGTCCGGGCCGCACAGATTGCCCGACACCGGGCTCATCCACCCGCCCGGCAATGTCACCGGCACGCGCGGACGCATGGTCCTCAGGCGCAGCGCCACCGGAAGGCTGTTTGTCACCACCGAAATCTGATCGTGCGGCAACGCGTCCGCCAGCGCCGCCACCGTCGTGCCACCTTCCATGGCCAGCACATCGCCGGCGCGCGCAAAGAGCCGCGCCGCACAGGCCGCAATCCGCACCTTGGCCGCCCCCGCCGACTTCGCCTTCATCTCGAAATCCGGCTCGCCGCCCGTCGCCCCCACCGCCGCCACGCCACCGCGAACCCGCCTCGCCAGGCCCTGCTCCACCAGCGCCGCGAGGTCCCGCCACACCGTCATCGGAGTCACACCAAGTTCCTTCGCCAGCTCCGCCGAACGCACCCCTCCCGCGTCCCGCAAATGACGAAGGATCTCTTGATGACGAACCGTGGCTGGCAGAGACATGATGTTATAAAAACAGGTTCGTGTTATGTTTTGTTATAAAGCTTGTCGAGCCCCGCCCCGGACGGCCATCCCCGGGGGCATGAAGCTTTATCTCGGCATCGACGGCGGCGGTACCCACACCCGGGCCATCTTGGTGGACGCCCGCGGTCGCGTGCGCGGCGAGGGCGAGAGCGGACCGGCCAACTACCACAACGTCGGCCTTGATCGCGCCGCCGCCAGCCTGCGCGCCGCCGCCGGCGGTGCCTGGGCCGCCGCCGGACAGAAGGCCGGAGTGCCCGCCCGGGTCTTCATCGGTTGTGCGGGCATCAAATCCGCCACCGACGCCGCCCGCCTTGCCCGCGCGGCGGAGAACGCCGGCCTGGCCGAAGCCGGCACGATCACGGTCGGGAACGACCTGCACAATGCCCTCGCCGGCGGCCTCGGCGGCCGGCCGGGCATCGCCTTGATCGCCGGCACCGGCACCCACTGCCTGGGACGCGATGCCGGCGGACGCACCGCCTTTTGCGGCGGCTGGGGGTGGCTGCTCGACGACGAGGGCGGCGGCATGGGTCTCGCCCTCGCCGGGCTGCGCCACGCCGTGCGGGTCGCCGACGGACGCGCGCCCGAGTCGGACCTGCTGCCAGCCGCCCTCGCTTTTTTAGGACTGAGCGAGGCGGAGGACATCCTCGCCCGTCTCCACACCGAGCCCGGAATGCCCGGCAACGTCGCGGACTTCGCCCCGGTGGTGACGCGTCTCGCCGCCGAGGGCGACGCCGCCGCCCTTGCCGTGTTGAAACAGGGGGCGGCCGCCCTTGCGGGTCTCGTCGCCGGCTGCGCGCGCAAGCTCGTGTGGAAGGGCGCTTGCGACGTGGTCATTCTCGGGGGCTCCGCGCGATCCGGACCGCCGTACCAGCCGCTGATCGAGGCCGCGATCACCCAGGTCGTTCCCCGCGCCCGCCTCGTCGCGCCCTCCGGCACCTCTCTCCACGGCGCGGCCTTCAACGTCCTGCGCCTCGCCGGCCATGAAGTGCCACCGCCCCTTCTCTTTCCTTCCTCCGTCAAAGCCAAACGCGCCTCCCGATGAGTCCTCTCCTCCAAATCAAACCCGAAGATCTCTTTGTTGATTACTCCCTCGACAGCGCCGCCCTCGGTGCGCGCCCGATGGTGAAGCGCCATCTCGCCGACTTGCGCGGTTCGTTCAGCGACGGCTCCGCCTACGAAGCCGCCTTGGCCCAAGGCAACCCGTTGATCTACGAAGTCACCGCGGTCGAACCCGCGAACGGCGATGGCCAGCTCCACTATGGTCTCGGCATTATCCAGCCCGGCCGCATCGGCGACGAATACCACCTCACCAAGGGCCACTACCACTCGCACCGCGCCGCCGCCGAGATCTACATCGGCCTTCGCGGCGAGGGCGCGATGGTTCTGGAAGACGAAACCACCGGCGAAACCCGCCTCGTCCCCCTCGTGGCCAACTCCGTCGTCTATGTCCCCGGCCACACCGCCCATCGCACGGTTAACACCGGCGCTGAGCCGCTGGTCTATCTCGGCGTCTACCCGAGCAACGCCGGCCACGACTACGGAGCCATCGCCGAAAAAAATTTCCGCAACGTCGTCATCGCCACCGCCTCCGGGCCGGCCTTGGTCGAGCGCAGCGCCCACCTCGCCGGCCGTCCAACTCGATGAGGCCCACGCCGATGAACCTATTCAACGACCGCATCGGGCGCACCCGCGCCATCACCATGTGGGATTTTTCCTGGCTCGAACGCCGTTGGTCCGGCGCCGGTTATGCCGACATTCCTCGCGCCCTCGATGAACTCATCGAACGCGGGTACGACGCCATCCGCATCGACGCGTACCCTCATCTCGTCTCCGCGGATGCCCACCGCGAATGGGAACTGCCGCCCTGCTGGAATCAGCAGGATTGGGGCAGCCCCGCCCTCACGCGCGTCCGCATCCAACCGCACCTCGACGCGTTTCTCGCCGCATGCGCCGAGCGCGACATCGGCGTCGGTCTCTCCACGTGGTATCGCGAGGACCGCACCCAGCGCCGCACGCACATCCTCACTCCCGAGCAACAGGCCGACCAGTGGGTCGCCACCTTGCGCGCCATCGATCCCGCGCTTCACAAGACCATCCTTTACGTGGATCTCTGCAACGAATGGCCCCTCGATTGCTGGGCGCCTTTCTTTCGCCCGACGCACGATCACACCTCCGGCAACTGGGCCTCGCCCGCTTCCCTCGACTGGCTCCGACGCGCCACCGACCGTTTCCGCGCGGCCTTCCCCTCGATGCCGGTCACGTTCTCCACGTGCACCGTGCCCGAGCGCTACCTGGACACCCCGCTCCCCTCCGTGGACCTCCTCGAACCCCACCTCTGGCTGGCCAACAACTCCGACTTCTACGCCCGCGTCGGCTACAACTACGAGCGCTTCTCCTCCGTCGGCTACGAAAACGTGGCCGCCCGCGCCGAACCGCTCTACCGCGCCGACCCCGCCCATTGGCAGACGATTCTTCGCGAACGCATCGACCTGCTCGCCCGCTGCGGGCGCACGCACAAGCTTCCTCTCGTCACCACCGAATGCTGGGCGATCGTGGACTACAAGGATGGCCCCCTGCTCGACTGG
>JANJTQ010000301.1 GCA_024711005.1 Opitutaceae bacterium
AAAAGCGCGGCCACCGTCAGGAGCTGTCGGTCATCAAGATAGAAGCCATCAACGCCTGATCATTCAATTTTAACCAAGGAGAAACCAAGTCATGGCGCATAAAAAAGGTGCAGGTTCAACGTCCAACGGCCGCGAGAGCCACTCGAAGCGTCTCGGCGTTAAGAAATTCGGCGGCCAGGCCGTCATCGCCGGCAACATCATCGTTCGTCAGCGCGGCAGCAAGCTGCACGCCGGCAAGAATGTCGGCATCGGCCGCGACTGGACCCTGTTCGCCCTCACGGACGGCAAGGTCGAGTTCGACAAGGTTCACCGCAAGGTGAACGTTGTCTAAGTACGATATCAGGTCGCTTTCATTGGCGCCGAGGCTTCCAAGCCCGGCGCCTTTTTTGTTTTGCCGTTTCCGACCGCGCCCACCGCGATAAGGCCGTCATCATGAGTGAACGTCTTCGCCATCTTCAGCGCCAGCAGTCCCTGCTCCGCGAACACCTCGCATGGATCGAAACCGAAATCGCGCGCGAAGCGTCCGCCACCGCTTCGATCACCGACCCCATCGCGAAGACACCGGCAGTCCCCTTTGTAACAACACCTGTCTCGCCATTGGCCCCGGCATCACCCCTGCCGGCAGCGATGTCCGCCTCGCCGCCTGCGCCGGACATCACCGCCGACGCCGAAGCGATCATCGAGCGTTATGCCGGTGAAGAACGCCTGAATCCCGCCGACATCCGTCGCGGCTGCCTGACGATATTTGTCGCGACCCTCCTGCTGCTCGCCGGCGGAGTCGCGGCAGCGTGGTTACTCTACTATCGGTAGGCCTTGGTAAACATACCTGTAGTAAGCTCTGGGGCATTCGCCCGGTGCCTGGCCGTTTCGACCGACTACACGACTTTGTTTCCCCTTCAACCAAACAGGCGCGCCGCGTTCCCCCCGAGCACGTCGTCGGCATCGTCGCCCTCCAGGCGTTCACGGGCCTCCAATAAAAAGCCCGTCAACGTCTCGTTCTCCGGGTCCCGCGGATACAGGTCCAGGGGATAATCCGTCCCCCACAGAATGCGGTCCGCGCCGCACGCCACCAGGCCTTCTCGCCAAATCCCAGCACCCGCCCCGTAGAGCAGGGGCGACGCCGCGGTGTCCACCCACACGTTGTCGGGCAACGGGCCGGCCCCGCGCCAAAACTGGCCGCCCCAATGCGCCAAAATAAAACGCACCTGCGGAAACACCTTCGCCATCGCCAAAAAGTCCCTCAACGGCGTCTCCACCCGACCGGGATATTTGCCAACCAGCGGGTCCGTCACGTGCAGGTTCACCGGCATTCTCAAATCGCCCGCCAATGCGAGCACCGCCTGCCAGTGCGGATTGTCCACCGCGATGTGTTGCGAATGCGGAGACAACTCACCCAGCCCGATCAGCCCGGCTTCCCTCGCCCGTCGCACTTCCGCCAGCGCGTCTTCGCCCGCCGCCGCATGCACCGTCGCGAACGCTGACAACCGGTCCGGATGCGCCCGCACGCACTCCGCGTAAAATCGATTCTGCAATACGCAGGTGTCGTGGTTTTCCCAATACCAACCGAGCAACACCGCGCGATCCACGCCCGCCGCGTCCATGCCACGCAACAATTCGTCCGCCGAGGGAAACGCCTGAACCGGCAGTCCCGTGGTCCGGCGGGTGCGGGCGCACATCACCGCCCAATGCGGCTCGCCATGCTCGACCGCCCACCGCGCAGGATCACGGTTCATCTCCGGCGGATACAAATGCACATGTGCATCAATGACAGACATGCCGCCGAAAATCACGCGTTGCCCCGCTCCCTGCAACCCGCAACTAGTGCTTACGCCTCCTCCAGCCCTTCCTGCCAATCGGTCACGCCATCGTCGTGGTTTTCTTTTTTAAATTTTTCCGTAACTTCCTCTTCCGCGCCTGAGAGAATCAGGCCTCCGCCATGTCCAAGATCATCCCGTTCGACACCGCCGCCCGCGCCTCCGAGCCCGATTTCACCGCGCTCATCGCGGAGCTGCAGCATTCGACCGGCAGCGTCGTCGACCCAAAGCTCCTCGACGAGCGCCCGCTCTATGGCACGACGCTCTTCCTCGCCACCTGTCCGCTCGACACCCGCTACGGACCGTTTCGCGCCTACATTTTTCAGGACCTGATCGACAAGCACTACATCATCGCCCTCACCCACGGCGATATCTGCAACGCGGAGACGCTCCATACCCGCATCCATTCGTCCTGCGTCACCAGCGAGACATTGCGCGGCTGCGATTGCGACTGCGTGCAACAACTCGAAGGCGCCTTCAAGGTCATCGCCGAAAAGGGCCGGGGCATTCTCTTCTACCTCATGCAAGAGGGCCGGGGCGTCGGCTACGTCGGGAAATCCCGCGACCGCATGCTCGTGCAGGCGTCGCTGGATCAACTCTCCACGTTCGAGGCCTACGCCGCGATGGGTCTCAAAAAGGATCACCGCAACTACGAGAACATTTCCCACATCTGCCACCTGCTCGGGATCAAGGCCTCCTTCACGGTTCTCACCAACAATCCTGACAAGATCGACGCCCTTCGCTCCCAAGGCATCGTCGTCGCCGGCACCGAGGCGCTCGAATTCGAACCCGGCCCGTTCAACCTCGCCTACCTCACGTCCAAGGCCGCCGGCGGTCACATCCTCAAACGTCCGTCCGTGTCCACGATCAAACGCGCGCTCCCGCCGGAGCCGGTCGTGCTGTTCAAACCCTACGCGTTGCCCGCGGCGCGCCGCTTCATTTATTCGGCCAGTTACTTCCTGCCGATGAAGCCGGTGGACGATGACATCCTTCTCACCGAGGCGCAGTTCAAGGCCCTGTTTCAAAACCAGTCGATCGAGCGCTACATGGCCGGACCGCGCCCGCTCGTGCTCGGACATCAGCTCATTCGCGACAACCGTTTCTTCGTCAAGATCGCCGCGGACAACCTCGTCGGCTTCAAAAAAGAGCATCCGCACGACCCGATCATCAACCTGCTGACGACGCCTTACTGGTTCCGCGTCCATGTCTATTACGACATCGTCACGAGCGAAGACTTCATCGTCCTCACCCACGGCA
>JANJTQ010000340.1 GCA_024711005.1 Opitutaceae bacterium
CACAAAAATCACAAAAGTCCGAGGTGGGACAATACACTCCGGACCGACCGAAAAAAGCCCCTTCGATTTTCGTGTATTTCGTGTGTTTCGTGGGCAACCACTCCGTCGAAAGGTAGGGCGAGGCCTCCGGCCGGAAAGACCCCAGCACTAATTATCGGAGCCGGACTAGCTCCAGCTGCTAGCAACTAGTCCCCGAAAATTCACTATGAAGAAAACGCTTGTTTTTGCAGCGATGCTCCTGATTGCCGCGATTGGCTTGGTCGTTTACGGTAACAATCGAATTCCGGAGCCCTCATTTCATGGCAAGCTGGCGGATATCCTGCCACCGGCACCCGAAGGCTGGACAATCAAAACCAAGGAAATCGCCGATACGCCTGAAATGAAAGAAGCCGTAGGGGCGATTTTAAACTACGATGACGGGATCTTCGTTGATTATACAAACGGAAGGGATCGTCTCTCTGTTTATATTGCCTATTGGACACCCGGGAAAATGTCGCATCGCCTCGTTGCTGGACACACACCCGACGTGTGCTGGGTGGGGAATGGTTGGAAAAAAGAATCCAGCGAGACCGTCACCGGTTTGTCGGCTGACGGTAAACCTCTGCAACCGGCCGAAGGGAGGCTATTTACTATTCAGGGGAATCCCGAATATGTGTGGTTTTGGCATGTGGTGGGGCGAGATGTGAAATCATACGCAACTGGATTCAATCCTCCTTGGTATGCGGCTATCACTGATATTATCGATAAGGGACTTAACCAGCGTGAGGAACAATTCTTTATCCGACTCTCTTCGCACATGCCGCTGGATTCGGCAGTTCTTCAACCTGTTTTACAGTCAGTCTTGGCTGAACTGCCGCTGCCTGTCGCCTCTTTAAAATAATAATAATATGAAAGCAGTCATCCTTGCCGGCGGTCTCGGTACACGCATTAGCGAAGAAACTCACCTGAAGCCCAAGCCGATGGTGGAGATCGGCGGACGCCCGATCCTCTGGCACGTCCTCAAGGGGTATTCATCGCATCGCATCAACGACTTTGTGATCTGCGCGGGATACAAGGGCTATGTAATCAAAGAATATTTCGCGAACTACTTCCTGCACATGTCCGACGTGACCTTCGACATGAAGGAAAACCGCATGGAAGTTCACCAACGTCGGTCCGAGCCGTGGCGGGTGACGATTGTAGATACAGGTGACGCGACGATGACGGGTGGTCGTCTCAAACGCGTGCGCGACTACTTGGGTAATGAGCCGTTCTGCTTTACCTATGGCGATGGAGTGGGGGACGTGAACATCACTGAGTCGATTGCGTTTCATAAGCGCGAAGGACGAAAAGCGACACTTACCGGGGTCCAGCCTCCCGGTCGTTTCGGCGCGTTGGACATCGAAGGCCACCAAGTGAAAAGTTTCCAGGAAAAGCCGGACGGTGACGGCAGCTGGATCAATGGCGGCTTCTTTGTTCTCGAGCCCTCGGTGATCGACCTGGTGGAGGACGACGCCACGATCTGGGAGCGCAAGCCCTTGGAGGCTTTGGCCAAAACTGGACAACTCAGCATCTATAAACACAACGGTTTCTGGCAGCCGATGGATACGCTGCGCGATAAGCAACACCTCGAAGAACTTTGGGCGTCCGGGAAAGCACCGTGGAAGACTTGGAAGTGACGAAGTCACTTCCGTTGAAGGGTTGAATCGTTGAAAAGTTGAAGGGGAAAAACTATGAATTCGGATTATCAATTCCCGTTTGAGAAGCTTCGTGTATGGCAAGACGCACGTGGATGGGTTGGGTCTGTCTATCAACTCACAGCGGCCTTCCCTAGAAGCGAGGCCTTCAATCTCACCTCGCAATTGAATCGTGCCAGTGTCTCGGTTGCCGCGAATCTTGCAGAGGGTTCGGGCCGCGTCTCGCCCAAGGACCAGGCGCATTTCTCTCAAATTGCCTATGGCTCCCTGATGGAGTCGGCCTGCCTGGCGATTCTCTCCGCCGATAGCGGGCTCATAGCGCCCGATCAACTCGCCGATCAACGCGAGACCATCGCCGGTTTGGCTAACCAAATCAACGCGCTTCGCCAGTCCCAACTCGCTCGCGTAAACGCTTGAAAAGCTGATGTCTACCTCCATTCAACCTTTCAACACTTCAGCCCTTCAACCGCAGAACGCGTTTGCCGGGATCTATCGCGGCAAACGCGTTCTGCTTACGGGTCACACTGGTTTTAAAGGTGCATGGCTGGCGGAGTGGTTGCTCGCTCTCGGAGCCGATGTCACCGGCTTCTCTCTGCCGGCGCCGACGACGCCCTCGCTGTTTGAACAACTGGGGCTGGTCGCGCGTTTACGTCATATAGAAGGAGATGTACGTGACCTCGCGGCCGTGCGCTCCGCCGTGGAAACAGCCAGGCCGGATTTCGTGTTTCACCTCGCAGCTCAACCCTTGGTACGCCTGTCCTATGAACAGCCGGTCGAGACCTACGCGACCAATGTTATGGGCACGGTCAATGTACTTGAAGCTGTGCGGCTGTATCAGGCGGAGTTGTTAAATGATCGTTGTTCGTTGTCAGGTTCAGCAACCAACAACCCAACAATCCAACAACCTACACCACCTCGCGGCCGCACCCTCGCGGTCGTGATGATCACCACCGACAAATCGTACGAAAACAAGGAGTGGGTGCACAGCTACCGGGAAGAGGATCCGATGGGGGGCTACGATCCTTACAGTTCGTCAAAAGGTGCGGCTGAGCTGGTGATCGCCGCTTACCGTCGGTCCTATTTCTCGGCTCCTGATTCACTGGTTAAACTGGCCTCCGCCCGTGCCGGCAACGTCATCGGCGGCGGTGACTGGGCGCTTGATCGCATCGTGCCGGACTGCATTCGGGCCCTCGTACGTGGCGAAACCATCCCGGTGCGTAACAAGGTGGCGACTCGCCCTTGGCAGCACGTTTTGGAACCTCTCTCCGGCTATCTGTGGCTTGGGGCTGCGCTCGCGCAGGCGAGCGGTTCAGCAGGTTTAAGGGTTGAAGGGTTGAAGGGAGATTCGGACTCCGGAACCGTTCAACGGTTAAACGATTCAACGATTCAACCTTCCTGCTTTCCGTTCCCGCTTTCCACCTACAGCTCGGCTTTCAACTTTGGTCCCGCTTTGGCGTCCAATCGCACTGTCGCCGAGTTGGTTCAGGAAATCCTGAAACATTGGCCGGGGCAGTGGGTGGATAAGAGCGATCCGCATGCACTCCACGAGGCCAAACTCCTCAACCTTGCGACCGACAAAGCTCACCACTTCCTGAACTGGGCGCCGGCATGGCCCTTTGCCGAGACCATCGCAAAGACGGTGGAGTGGTATCGCCGAGCGGCCGATCCCGGCGTCGACGTCCACGCTCTCACCACCAGCCAAATCAACGCCTACACCGCCGCAGCCAAAGCGGCTGGCGTGGCTTGGGCAGGCTAGTGCCCGTTGGGAGCGGCGGCAATCTTGCCACCACTCCTCAGTTTCCCTGTAACTTATTTCTAATTAATTAACTTCAGCCCATTAGTGACCATAAGTGTTCATTAGTGGTTAAAAATTTACGACCCATGTCTTCTCCCTCCGAACTCAAAGCTAAGATCCTTCAACTCACTCGCGAATATTCAGCGCTCATGCATGCCGGCCAACGTCCCGGCGATGATACCGCGCACGCTCCCTGGCAGCCCGGTCAAACGATTCCCTACGCCGGACGCGTATTCAACGAAGACGAGGTTGAGGCGGCGGTGGGTGCCACGCTCGATTTTTGGCTTACGCTTGGACCCGAAGGCGAGGCCTTCGAAAAAGAGT
This sequence comes from Opitutaceae bacterium, assembly GCA_024711005.1. Classification (GTDB taxonomy): domain Bacteria; phylum Verrucomicrobiota; class Verrucomicrobiia; order Opitutales; family Opitutaceae; genus Rariglobus. Next base: position 3,796 of record JANJTQ010000340.1, read on the forward strand.
TGGCGGCGCTTCTTGGCGTGAAGCACAGCCTCCTCGTTAACTCCGGTTCTTCCGCCAACCTCGTGGCCTTCGCCACATTCACCACGCACAAGTTGCCCCCGCACCGTCGCATTCAGCCTGGTGATGAAGTGATTACCGTTGCGGCCGGTTTCCCCACCACGGTTACGCCAATCATTCAGCTCGGTGCGGTTCCGGTGTTCATCGACAACGACCCGGCTACGGGGAACATTCGTCCCGAGCAGCTAGAGTCGGCCTACGTCGCCGGCAAGACCAAGGCCGTGATGATCGCTCACGCCCTCGGCAACCCGTTCGATATCGGAGCCGTGCTGGAGTTCTGCCGTAAGCACGACCTCTGGCTGGTCGAGGACAACTGCGATGCCCTCGGTTGCACGTACTCGATGCCGATTGCTCGCGCCAAAGCACTTGGGATCACGGAGAACTCTCCAGGGATCCCGTCCAATGGTACTCATATCACTCGCTTCACCGGCACGTGGGGGGATATATCCACCCAGTCCTTTTATCCTCCACACCACCTCACGATGGGTGAGGGTGGGGCGGTTAACATCATTAGCCGGCCTCCGCTCAAGACCTATGCGGAGAGTTTCCGTGACTGGGGCCGCGACTGCTGGTGCGCCTCGGGTAAGGACGATACTTGTGGCAAACGCTTCAATTGGCAGCTTGGCGAACTCCCCAAGGGCTACGACCACAAATATATTTATAGTCATCTCGGCTATAACCTGAAGCCGCTCGACCCCCAAGCAGCCATTGGCCGCAAGCAGCTCAAAAAACTCCCACCCTTTATTGAGGCGCGTAAGCAGAACTGGGAAACCCTCCGTGTCGGCTTGGCGGATTTAGAGGACGTCTTTGAGTTCACCCTGCCAACGCACGCCACGCGCTGGGTTCCGCCCTCCGAGCGCGTAGGCCGTCCGCTTGCGGACGCTTCTGTCATGGATTTCGCCTCCTGCTTCGAGTGGGACGACACTGGCTGCCAGACGGACGCCTCTTGGTTCGGTTTTATGCTGCGAGTGAAGCCGACGGCACCCTTCAGCCACACTGACCTCGGCCGTTACCTGGATGAGAAGAAGATCGGCAATCGCATGTTCTTTGGAGGCAACCTGCTTCGCCAGCCGGTATTCGTGCAGCTCCGCAAGGACCGTCCCAACTCATTCCGCGTGGTTGGCGCGAGCGGAGCGGCGCAGTCGTCGAGTGATGGTTCTCAGTTGTTAAGTTCCGACCAGCAACCCAACAACCCAACAAACCAACAACCCAACGACGACTCCGCGTCGCTGCCCGGAGCCGATGCGATCATGCACCAAGCTCTCTTCCTTGGCACCTATCCAGGACTTACGAAGGAGATGTTGGCTTACGAAATCTCCGTGATCCGCGACTTTGTGAAATCACGCCGCTAATCCACATCTTTCCCCGTGTCTCTTCGCATTTATCCTCTTGGCCAAGTCGGGTATCTGTTTGATTTCGATGGCGTGCGGATTGTCATCGACCCGTATCTCACCGATAGCGTGGCCGATCAATTTGGCGAGCCTCTGCGGCGCATGAGCCAGCCGACCTTGGCCGCGGAATCATTGACCGGTGTTTCTTTGGTTTTACTCACGCATGCTCACTTGGACCACACCGATCCAGTCAGTTTGGCCGCACTGTTTGCGGCCTCACCGAAGGCTCGTTTTGTCGCACCATACGAATGCATCCCGATTCTCATTTCGTCGGGGATCCCGGCTGCGCAGTTGTCGCTGGTTTCCGCCGGCGACAGTCTGCCGGCCGTTGATGAGCTGCGTATTCGCGCGGTCCCCGCTGCACACACGGAATTGGAGACCGATACGGAGGGGCGTTCCCGTTATCTCGGTTACTATTTGGAGACGCCGTCGCTCTGTCTTTATCACGCCGGCGACACGATTCCTCATGACGCCATTTTCTCGGCATTGGAGGGGCGCCGTATCGACTACGCCTTTTTGCCGGTGAATGAGTGCAATTTCTTCCGCGCTCGCGCGGGCATCGTGGGGAATATGACTTCGCGAGAGGCGTTTGCCATGGCCGAGCGTCTTGGTGTCCGACATTTGGTCCCGACTCACTGGGATCTATTCGCCCCTAACTCGACCTATCCGTGGGAGGTCGAGGCGCTCCACACGGCTATGAAGCCGTCGTTTGGGCTTCGTTTCATGCCCTGCGGTGCGGCCTACTCGCTCTGATCGTCCGACGGATACATGACGCCTACCTGTTCAATTGTTATTCGTACGCTCAACGAAGGGCGTTATCTCGACGCGGTTTTGAAAGCTGTTGCGACCCAAGATTACCCAGCGCCTTGTCGCGAAGTCGTGATCGTGGATTCAGGCTCGACCGACGATACGCTGGCCATCGCCGAACGAAACGGATGTCGGATCGTTCATATTCGCCGTGAGGATTTTTCTTTCGGTCGCTCGCTCAACGTGGGCTGCGACGCGGCGCGAGGTGACTATCTCGTCTTTATCAGCGGGCATTGCGTGCCCACCGACTCAGGATGGCTTTGGCAACTTGTGCTGCCCTTTCGTGACGATCAGGTCTCTGTGACCTATGGGCGCCAGCAGGGCGGTCCGGAAACGAAGTTTAGCGAACACTGCCTTTTCGAGAAGTACTTTCCTTCACTTGGCGACGGAGGTCATCAGGCCCCTTTTTTCTGCAATAATGCCAACTCTGCTTTTCGCCGTACGGCTTGGGAGTCATGTCGCTTTGACGAAACGCTGACCGGGCTTGAGGACATGCACCTGGCGCGCCGGCTTTGGCACGGAGGCGGGCGTGTTGCCTACGTGCCGCGGGCTTCGGTTTACCATTATCATCATGAGCGCTGGCGACAGGTAATGCGTCGTTATGAACGTGAGGCCATCGCGCTTCAGAAGATTATGCCGGAAATCCACGTTCAGTGGCACGATGCGCTCCGTTATTTTGTTGCGGGTGTGATGGGCGATTCATCGCGTGCCTTGGCTCAGAAATGCTTCTGGCGACGCTTCGGGGAGATCATCGCTTTTCGCTACTGCCAGTATGTCGGCGCATGGAAAGGCAACCACACCCACCGCCGCCTTTCACGCCGGGAGAAGGAAAAGTATTTTTATCCCAACTGATTCACCATGTCATCCTATCGCACAGTCGCCCTCCTTCCGATGAAGGCCCACAGCGCGCGCGTGTCCGGCAAGAACTTTCGCCCGTTCGCCGGAAAGCCGCTCTTTCGATGGATTCTAGATACGCTGCTTTCCGTCGATGAAATCGAAAAAATCGTCATTAACACTGATGCGCGCGACATCCTCGCGGCCAACGGGCTTGTCGATTCCGACCGAGTGCTCATCCGGGATCGCAAGCCCGAGCTGTGCGGCGATTTCGTGAGCATGAACCTGGTGTTGGCTGACGATGTGGCTGCGATCGATAGTGCTGCCTACCTGATGACGCACACGACCAATCCTCTGCTCGGTGCCGACAGCATTCGGGGGGCTCTGTCTGCTTATCACGCCGGGGTGGCCGCCGGAACCTGCGACAGCCTCTTTACCGTCAATAAATTCCAGACCCGTTTTTATCGCGCCGACGTCTCGGCGGTAAATCACGACCCCAATAACCTCATTCGCACTCAAGACTTGGAGCCTTGGTTTGAGGAGAATTCCAATCTCTACCTCTTTAACCGTGCGAGTTTTGTTGCGACAAAGGCACGCATTGGAAAAAAGCCCGCCATGTTTGAGACCCCGCGTCGTGAGTCGGCCGACATTGACGATCAAGAGGGTTGGGATCTCGCCGAAATCATGGCCAAGGCCAAGCTCGCCGGGCTCATCTAACTTTCCTCGTTTCGCATTCCTTACTTCCGGCAATCATCATGAAAGTTCTCATCACCTGTCCGCCCATGCTCCGGGCCATCGATTCATTCCGGCCTATCTTCGCCGCTCGTGGCATCGAGATTACGACACCCAATGTCGTTCAGATCCTTTCCGAGGTCGAACTCATTGAGCTGGTCCCTCAGTTTGATGGCTGGATCATTGGTGACGATCCGGCCACTGCTACTGTATTCGAGGCCGGCAAGGCGGGTCGGCTCAAGGCCGCAGTCAAGTGGGGCGTTGGCGTCGACAACGTTGATTTCTCAGCCTGCAAACGGCTCGGTATTCCGATCAGCAATACCCCCGGCATGTTTGGCCGCGAGGTGGCCGATGTCGCCCTTGGCTATGTTATCGCGCTCGCCCGGCAGACGTTCGAGATCGACCGTGCGGTCAAGGCGGGTGGCTGGATCAAACCCGCCGGCATTTCGCTTGCGGACAAAACCGTGGCGCTTGCCGGATTTGGCGACATCGGACGCAACACCGCGAAACGGCTGCTTGCCTCCGAGATGAAGGTCATCGCGTACGATCCGTTCTTTAAACCGTCCGCCGGACTTGAGGCCGTCGAATCAGCCGTCTGGCCAGCTCGGATCGAAGAGGCCGATTTCATCGTCATCACCTGCGCGCTCACTCGAGAAAATCGCCACTTGCTAGGCGCTAAGGCGCTCGAGCAGGCGAAGCCGGGCGTCCGCGTGGTCAACGTCGCGCGCGGACCGCTTGTGGACGAGCAGTCCCTTGCCGCCGCTCTGGCTTCCGGCAAGGTCCACAGTGCGGCGCTTGATGTTTTTGAAGTTGAGCCATTGCCCACGGATTCCCCGTTGCGCTCGTTTGGTGATCGTTGCCTCTTTGGCTCCCACAACTCATCCAACACGACTGATGCCGTCGAGCGCACGTCGCTCAAGGCTATCGACCTTATGACTGGATTTCTCGGACTTCCGCTGGTCTGAGTTCACGAACCGGCCTGTCTCGTATTCTTTCTAACAAATCATGAAAACTGCTCTTATCACCGGCGCCCTTGGCGGCATTGGCCAAGCCCTTTGCGCTGAATTCCAAAAGGCCGGCTACTTCGTTATCGGCACGGACAAACGTGAAGGGAAATGCGCATGTGATGCCTTCCTTAACATCGACGTCCGCGATCTTTATTCGACCGCCGCAGCTCGGGAAAAGCTGGTTACCGACGTGCGTGCGATCATTGGCGATCGCGGACTCACTGTATTGGTGAATAACGCCGCCACCCAAGTCCTCAATAAAACGGATGATATCAAGATCGAAGATTGGGATGCCACATTGGAAACCAACCTGATCGCGCCCTTCGTGCTGCTACAGGCATTGTTGCCCGATTTGGAGAAGGCCAAAGGTTCGTGCGTAAACATTGCCAGCATCCACTCGGTGGCCACCAAGCCTGGCTTCGTTTGCTACGCCACCAGCAAGGCCGCCCTCGTGGGGATGACTCGTGCGCTTGCGGTGGATCTCGGACCACGCATCCGGGTGAATGCCATCAATCCTGCTGCCACCGCCACACCTATGTTGCTCGCGGGGTTTGAGGGCAAGTCGGCCGAGTTCGACGAACTGGCCAAAAAGCACCCACTTGAACGCATCGCTCAGCCGTGGGAGGTTGCAAAGACTGCAATTTTCCTCGCTTCGCCCGATGCGGCCTTCATCACCGGTGCCTGCATTCACATCGACGGAGGCATCGGCGGCCGCCTGCATGATCCGGTTTGACCGCTCCATTTTCCCATGATTAGCCTGTCTCAGCCTTTGCCTGGTGTTCATCTCCTTCAGCCAAAGGTGTTTATTGATACGCGCGGCGACTTCGTAAAAACCTTTCATGTGGGGGCGTTCGCCGAGCTCGGAATTGATTTTAAGCCAGTTGAGGAGTTTTTTTCGACGTCTAGGAAAGGCGTGCTCAGAGGTATGCACTTCCAGTTGCCACCTCATGACCACGCTAAGCTCGTCTATTGCATACGAGGCCGGGTGCTGGACGTGCTGCTTGATTTGCGCAAGGCCTCGCCAACCTTCGGGCAGTTTGCCAGCGCTGAGCTTTCGCGTGAAAATCACCACCAGTTTTATATTCCGAGCGGGATCGCCCACGGTTTTCTATCACTGGAGGACGATTCGGTGATGGTCTATAAGACCACTACCGTTCACGCGCCGACCCACGATGCCGGTATTCGCTGGGACAGCTTCGGTTTCGACTGGGGGATCGCCGCCCCTCTTATTTCACCCCGCGACCTTGCGTTTGCAGCGCTGACGGAGTTTGGCAGTCCCTTCTGATTACAATGCGTATTCTTATCATCGGCGCTTCAGGGCTTGTGGGCTCGCATGTTTTGGCGGAGGCGAAAGCGCGTGGCTGTGAGGTGCTTGGCACCTATCGTAATCATCCTGTCGATGATCTGGTGCGCCTTGACCTAGAGGATCCGGTTGCGACCCGCTCGCTGTTGGAATCTTTCCGTCCCGATTGGGTAGTGCATGCGGCGGGATGGACATGGGTGGATGGGTGCGAGAAAGATCCCGCCCGGGCTTTCCGTGAGAATTGCGAGCAGCCCGAGATGCTGGCCCACCTTTGCCGCGAGTTCGGCTACCGTTTTGTTTATTTCTCGACCACCTATATATTCGATGGAACGGCCGGGCCTTATACCGAGGAAGACAAACCCAACCCAATTAACATCTATGCCCGTTCTAAGTGGGCGGCGGAGCAGAAGATACAGGCGGTTCTCGAAGGCCAGGCCCTCATCCCTCGTGTCATCTGTGTCTGGGGTAGGGAAACTCAACAAAAGAATTTTGTCTATCAAGTCATCAAGGCGCTGAAAGAAGCGCGCCAGATGACGCTGCCGTCTGATCAGTTGGGGAATCCAACTTGGGCCGGCGATATTGCCCGATGGTTGCTGGGATTGATGAATCGGAGAGAATCCGGAGTATGGAATCTGGCGGGGAACTTGGAGAACTGCACACGCGCGGAATGGTTTTGTCTGATTCGCGACGCAGCTCGCGCCGAACAACTTGTACCGATATCGGACTCCAACGCTTATGTCTCATTGAGTACTGCGGAGATGAAACAACCTGCATTACGTCCGCTGCATGCGGGTGCATCTGTCAGAAAACTCGGTTTGGTGTTTTCAGATGCGGGAAGATATCCTTCGGAGCTTGATTGTATAGAGAGGCGATTATTATGAATTTAATATTGGGTTCTGGGCTGGCGGGTCTGTCTGCATCCTATCATATGGGGCATGACAAGTGTCTATTGCTCGAAAAAAACATGCACGCCTTTGGCCATTTGCATGTAGGGAAACGCGAAGGCTTTACTTGGGATCAAGGGCCGCATGTTTCGTTTACCAAGAACGAGTACGTGCGCCAACTTTTTTCCGAGAGTGTAGGCGGAGAGTATGATGAATATGAGGTGAGGACGGCTAACTACTACCGGGGTCATTGGATTGATCATCCAGCTCAATCATCGCTCTATCAAGTGCCGGAACCTCTCCGCTCCCAATGCTTGGACTCGTTTGTGGCAAGCCGAGCAGAACGGACTTCAGGAGCTCCGCCCGAAAATTATGCAGACTGGTTAATAAGGGCTTTCGGCCCAAAATTTTCAGAAACATTTCCCTTTGCCTACACCCGTAAATACTGGACTCGCGAACCTCGTGACTTGACCACTGATTGGGTCGGTGGGCGGGTTTTTTATCCTAATGTTGAGGACGTGATGGCGGGGAGCCGGGGGCCACTAGGACGTCCCACTCACTATATAACAAAGGTTCGGTATCCGCGTAAAGGTGGCTACCAGAGCTTTGCTCGCAAGCTGGCGAATGGCGCGAACATTCGGTATGGGACTGAAGTGTGCCGTATTGATCTCGAAAGGAAAAGAGTATGGACGACGGCAGGTGAGTCGTTTGATTACATGCGTCTTGTAAACACATTGCCGTTGCCGGTCTTTGTGCAGATGTGTGCGCAGGCAACTCCCGCAGTTTGCGACGCTGCGCGGCAATTGAGTTGTTCGCAATTGTTGCTTGTCAACGTTACCGCTCCTCATCCAACCCGGCGGGCGGAGAACTGGATGTATATTTACGATGAAGACAAGTTCAGTACCCGCATCAATTGCACCGAGAAATTGACCTCGGGCAATGCGCCCCCTGATCATACCGGAGTTCAAGTGGAGGTCTATTTCAGTCGCCATCGACCCATGGGGGCGGCTCCCTCAGTGATCGCGGCGCACGTCCAGGACGAGTTGGTCGAGATGGGATTAATCGATGATACTGCTGTCAATTCCGGCCGGGTGGGACGCCACATGGCCTACGGCCCGTGGGCGAATGTTATTTTTGACCATGGCACCAAGCCCGCGTTGGATTGCATCTGGACGTGGCTGGAGGCTTACGGGCTGCGCCGCGAGAGCGATGACCTGCATCCGCTTACGGATTGGAACTCCAAGCCGATCGGGCTGGTGGGGACGGTGGCTATGGCCGGTCGCTTTGGGCAATGGAAATACTATTGGACGGACGACTGTGTGCTCCGGGGGAAATGGCTTTGAGGCAGTTACGAAAGATCGTCGGCAGGGCGCTGCAGAGCGGGACATTGATGTCACTCGCGGGCTACTGCTCGACGCTAGCGTCTCCCTTTCTGCTCCTACCAATCGTGCTGCGCGAACTGTCGCTGCCGGAGCAGACCCTGTGGCTATCCCTGAGTGTGGTCGCGCTGTTGGGCCAATTGACGGACTTCGGTCTCAAGCCGACCATCGTTCGCGCCGTGGCTTGGCTGATCGCCCGGCAGAATCCCCGAGACTCCAAAGCATTCCGGAGCTCGTCGCCCAAGGGCGTGGGGCTACATTTCGAAGAATCCGGCGCTCTCTTCGCGACCATCAAGTGGTTATACATTCGCCTGTTTTTCGTCTCGTTGTTGGTGGGCTGCATCATCGGCTATCTCTTCTGTCGCGGACTCATCATTGATCATGGGCTGGGGGCGAGCGGCTGGACCGCCCTGATTTTGACTGTCCTGATGGGGGCGATCACGGTGAGCAGCGGCTCCACCCGGGCTACGCTGGAAGGCAGCGACCAAGTCGCATTTGTCGGGAGAGCCACAGTGTTTTTCACGCTCCTGCGCATATGCTTGAGCGTGGGGGGGCTGTTGCTCGGGGGGGGGCTCGTGACGCTCACGGTGATCTCCGTGATTTGTGCCGCCGCGCAAATGCAGTTCTTCGACGTAGTTGCCGACAAGATGGTTGGGAAACTGGGCTTGGATTGGCGCGTCCGGGCGAAGCTTCACTCGACGGTTTTTCGGCAGATTTGGCCGCCGATGTGGCGCAGCGGCGGAATAAAGATCGGGGCGTTTCTGATTCAGCAGGGCGGCGCATTGGTGACTGCGCGTATATCTGATTTGCCAGCGGTTTCGTCTTATCTCCTTACAATAAGGCTATTTACGGTAATTAGTGCGGTGGCCCAAGTTCCAATTAATTCCCAGCTTGCCCGGATAAATGCGCTTCGCGCCAACTCCCGAGTCGAGGAGCTCAAGGCGGTCATGATCGGACGGTTAAGAATCACCTTGGGATTCCTGCTGGCCTCGGTGATCGGCATGGGGCTGGTGGGGCAACAATTCCTGACCGCGATTGGCTCCAAAACTAGCGTGGTCGCCGGCTCCGCCTACTGGTTGATGGGGTTGACGCTAGTGCTCGAAGTGCACCACAGCGCCCATGCTACTTTGTATAGCACGACCAACAAAGTGCCGTTTCTGGTGCCGGCAGTAGTTTCCGGTGTCGCGATTATTTCGTTGGGGCTCATGCTAGCCCCCAACATCGGGATATGGGCGGTCATCCTCGTGCCGCTGGTGGTCCAATTTTCGTTTAATAATTGGCAGCCGGTATGGTTGAATTTGAGGACGCTGAATCTAGGGTTGGTTTCTTATTGCCGCCTTTTACTGCTTCGGGGTGAGCGGAGGGTATGATGGAGATAAATGAACTGAATATTAGCTGGTCGGTGATGATTCCGGTGCGAAATCGCCTCACCTTTCTGCCGAAAACCTTGGCTAGTCTGCGGGCTGCCGGGCAGCACTTCGTCAAGGCGGGCAAAATGGAGATCGTGATTATCAATAATTCCACGATCGAGGTCACGATGGACGAAGTGCTTGCCGACTTCCGCGATCTGGCGGTGAGAGTTCGTGTTCAAACCCCGCCGGTATCCTTACCGGACAATTGGAATACGTGTATTCGGGAGGCGCGGAACGAAATCGTTCATATACTTCATGACGACGATTATGTTTTTCCCGATTTTTATAAAAAAATGGGTCGAGCACTTATGGAAAATCCGGAGGTTGGTTTGGTCGCATGCCGCTCGCGAGTAGTTGACATCGAGGATAATCTACTGCGAACCACTCGGTT
>JANJTQ010000344.1 GCA_024711005.1 Opitutaceae bacterium
AATCCAAGCACTCAAAGCCGATGCCCGCGGCTTCCGCCGCTTCGAGCATTATCGTGCTCGTATCCTGTTCTTCTGTGGCAGACTCGATCTCGCTCCCCGTTTGCCTTCACCGCTCACCCACAACAAAACGTGAAGAACCTATTTGAGGTGCAGGCCTGGATCGCCGACGGCAAGCGAGTGCGTGATCCCTCCAACGAGCACGCTAAGTTTTGTCCGTTATACCAATCGGTCGAGGTTGGCTTCCACAGCTTGGTGCAGGTTGTTTTAACGGCAACGGAATGGGCACAGGATGAAAAGGACGATGCGCTCAATGCGGCCATGTCCAACAGAAGGCTGGACTTGGTTGACCTATTGTTGGCTTCCGGGGCCCAAGCTTCCGCGATCAATTTTTCCGATGTCTGCCAAACCGTGGACACAGGACTGATGGAGAGGTTTCTTCGACTGGGGGTAGATCCCGCCAAGGATAATGCTTTCGCACGTAGTCTTGATGACATCAAAGCACGGCCTCTGCTCGGCTTCTACCGTTCGTTTCGGCGCGAGTTTCCCGCTTTGCATCCGCAAGCTTCGCTCGCGTTAGTCGAGGCAGTAGAGCAGAAGAAGCACCGCTGGGCTGCCTTGCTTGCTTGGGCGGGGGCCGATCCATTCATGCAGGTTCCCGAGAGCCTTTACCGCGGATGGGAATTTGAGGACTACAACGGAAGGTCAGCGGCGGAAAAAGCCTGTTGGTCAGAGGACGGTGAATTGGTCAAGGCGTTGAAGCTACGGCCGACCTCGGAGCAAGCTCAGGAATTGCTCCGTCGAGCCGGGTGGTTCCCTTGTGTGGCGGTTTTTGAGCAACTGCTACGGGTGATCCCGAAAGAGCAACTGAACGTCACGGAGCGCAGATCGTGTGTGGCCGTGGAGCAGATCGTCGAGCGGCACAATTACGACTTTCTCGGATCAGCCCGTGAACAGCAAAAAGACGACAGCGCAGTCGCGAGTCTTGAATTCTTGCTCGATCATGGAGCGCGTTGGAATCCTGAGCCAGGGCGCCTGAGCTCCATCCGCCGCACCCTGGCCAAACATTCGGCAAATTACATCATCCGTGTGCTCCGTTTGCTCCTCTACACCGCAGGAGCGGCGGAGGAAACGGCCTTGCGGGAGCTCTGCCGCACACCGGTGTTGCGCGACAAAATCGCGAGCATGGATAAACCATTGGCTCAGGAGTTCACGACCAAGTTCAAGTAGTCAGTGTTTTTGGTATTTCAGCCAGAACGGATATGGTTTCGGTGCTGGCGCATCATAGGAGGAATACCCGTAACTTGGCTCGCGCTGAGGAGGGGTGGTATCCGGCATAGTTGGAGGCCGGGAGAATTCACGATTGTGAGGATACGGTCCACCGAAAGGCACGGCTTGGGCATCGAAGGCTCCGTCTGCTGACGGTTCAGGGTAGCCAGATTGGGCAGGTGAAATAGTCGTTGCAGTCTTCCGAGCCCAGTCCAGCCAATCGATTTGTGCCTGCGAAAGTGCGCCATCCGACGCGGTCTTCCACCCTCGCTCCACGCCGTTGATGTAATCCAAGGTGTTTTGATAAATACGCCACCATTCCGCAGCCCTGAATAAGTCGTCCGCACGGGTTTGTTCGATGGTTTTAAGGCGGGAAGCGTGTTTCCGTTTTTGCTCTTCAGCTTCCTCCACTTTGCGCTGCTCTTCGCGTTTCTTAGCTTCTTGAGCGTCAGCCTCGCGCTTGCGCTCCAGCTCTCGATAATACTCCCAGATGCCGTCGGCCACTTTCTGAGCGGTAGCTTCCAGGGACGTGGTTTCATCCTCGGACCAGGAGGAATCACGTCGGCGACCACGCCCATAGGAATCGTCCGAAATGGAAAACGTAAGGCGTCCTGCCGGCTGCCGGGTCTGTGTTTTCCACTCCCAACTCGGGCGTCGCTTCTCTTGATCGGTCGGCTCTCTTTTGACCGTCACAATAGGCTCATCGATGGAAAGGTAGAGCAGTCCGCCGCCTTGAAGAAAATAGGCCTTGTCGTATTTGCTGCGTGCTTTTCGGAATTCGATTCCACGCGCTTCAAGAAGCATCAGAATGAAATGCAGGGCGCACGCAGCGCGGTCTATTTGCGCCTTTGTCACTTCGACGTGGGGCGTCGTCTGTCCTCCAATTTTGAGGTGCCCCTCATTATCCGGTGTAGCCGCTCGTAAACCTACACGCACTTCACGGGCGACGGGGTGCAATCCCGAGCAATCCTCCGGGAATTGGAGCCCCTTCACATCCGGAGGGGTAGATGAGGATCCATCAAATTGTGGAGGCCCAGGCGGAAGGGGCACCGCTTTCGGCTTCTGTCCTGCAGCAACCCGAGCCCAATAGCCTCGTGGGGGCACAGGGACATTCATTCGACGGCATGTTTTCCCGAGTGCGACTCCTGAGATTCCGAATTCAGACGCCAATCGATCGATCGGCGTGGTCCACACGCGTTCGTAAAGCTGTTCGCGGCTCATGTTGACAGCGTTCATGCTGCGAATTTTTGGCTGTTTTCTTCCGGTGCAGCCAGTCGAAATCAAGGCCGAGGGACGACAGGGACAGGGAAGACTTTGGATCGCTGACCAAACCCTGATGAGTCTAAAATACCGCTTTTTTGTTTTCTTGAACTTGTTGAAAAAACATGCCTATATTTTCAACATGATTAAGACTGATTTAGCCTATGGACGATTGTCGTCCAAAGCGTTAAGGAGAATTCGTGCCAAGGGTGCTTCATGGGCATTTACTCCCAGTGATTTTGCTGATCTCGGTGATCCGCGCTCCATCGGAATGGTGCTGACGCGTCTGTCGCGCAGGGGTGTCATTCGTCGCGTGCGGCGCGGGGTTTACGAGACTCCGCGTCAGCATCCGATCTTGGGCACGGTCGGTGCGGGGACGGATGCCGTAGCCCAAGCCATTGGCCGACGCGATGCGCTTAAATTCCTGCCGTCCGGCGCACATGCCGCCAATGTCCTCGGACTTAGCACCCAGATTCCCGCGCGTCTGGCTTACGGCATCGTCGGGCGCTCCCGCGTGCAACCAGCCCAAGGCAAATCCTTGGTGATTTTCCGCCAGCGTTCGCCCAAGGCCATGGCTCTCGCGGGTCGCGCCAGCGGTTGGCTGGCAGAGGCGCTGCGCAACATCGGACGCGTCCATGTCACCACGGACAGGTTGAAATCCTTACTTGCCCGACTTGGCCCGAAAGAGAAAAAACAACTCCTCGAAGACTTGCGCTATGTGCCTGCGTGGATGCGTCCTTTCTTCCGCGAACTTGCCAACGATGACGACGTCTCCGTTTCCTGATTTCAGTCCGGCCGATCTCATTCAGCTCTTCACCGAGGTGGATGCGCTCACGGGCATAAAACCCAACATGGCCGAAAAGGATGCGTGGGTGTGCTGGACGCTCCGCCAGCTTTTTGAGCTGCCCGATGCCCGCGCCCATTTCATTTTCAAGGGAGGCACCTCGCTCTCAAAAGTCTGGAAGGTTATCCATCGCTTCTCCGAAGACATCGACATCTCCCTCAGCCGCGAATGGCTGGGATTCACGGGTGAGCGCGATCCGGAGGCAGCAACCAGCCGCAAACAGCGAACCCGTTTGCTGGAGGAGCTCGCGGTCACCTGCTCCGAGAAACTCCGCGTGGAGGTTGCTCCTGCTCTCCATGCGCGTTTCACCACAGCGCTCGGTCCCACGGGCTGGAGCCTGAGCGTTGCGCCCGACGACTCGCAAACGCTCCTCTTCGCATACCCCTCCGTTTTCACCGGTGCGCCCGGAGCGGATTATGTGCGCCCGGTGGTGAAGATTGAATGCGGTGCACGTTCGGACCGCTGGCCCGTCACCGAGCAAAGCCTCGCTCCCTATGTTGCCGAGGCGTTTCCTTCAGTGTTTCCGTCCGCCTCCTTCAGTGTCCCTGTGCTCGATATCGAGCGCACTTTTTGGGAGAAAGCCACGATCCTGCATGCCGAAGTTCATCGTCCGGCCGACAAGCCGACGCCGGATCGGTTTTCACGACACTACGCGGACCTTGCGGCCCTGGCTGAGCATGCGGCCGGCACTGCGGCTATCGCGCGCGACGATCTGCGTAGTCGAGTGGTCGCGCATAAACATGTTTTCTTTGCCGCCGCTTGGGCCAATTACGCCACGGCTGTTCCGGGCACCTTCAGGCTGATACCAGCGCAGGGGCGGCTCGACGCGTTGGCTGCTGATTATCGCGCCATGCAGGATATGTTTTTTCGGCCTCAGCCAACATGGCCGGAATTGGTGGCCAGCCTGCGGGCGCTCGAATCGCGGCTTAATGCGCCATGAGGCGAATGAGGCAAATCGGGAGATCGCCGTGCGGGTGAGGCGGCCGGAACTTGACTCGCGGAGCAATCGGACGATCCCTTCCTCATGCGTGCTCGCGATAGGGGAAATGCTCATTCGCATCACGGCGGTTCGGATTTCCAGCGTCGTCGGGCAGCCACTTTGAGCGAAAATCCGAACTTTCGCTAAAGTGCTAAATGAGAGGGAGCAATCCCCTGCAATGAGAGCGGTTGCGGAAGTGATCCGCGTTTGACCCATTCGTGCTCGGTTCGGATTTCATGTCTTCGAACGTGCTTTTTAGGCCGGACGACCTTTCGCGGCTCTCAACTGATAAATGCCCATCGGTCGCAGTGAAGCGGCCGGTCGAGCAGATCGACGTGTTTGCCCTGATTAAGAAGCAGCGGCAGCGTCCCGGCCTTGTCTGCATGGAGTGGGCTCGGCTGGTGGCTGCCGCTCGCGTATAATCAATAAAGCTTAAACCAATCGAGATCCCCGACATCTCCTCCGCTGCCGGCGAAGACCAAGTAGAGGTCGTGAGTGCCGCTAGTCGGGATGATCGAGGTGGTCTGCTCGGCAAAAACGGTCCAGCCACCCGTGGCAACCGTTGTGAGTGTGCCGATCAACGGCCCCGTCGGACTGTCGAGGCGGAGCATGATCTGACGGCCGGCAGCCGGCGAACCGAGATTGAACGTCACCGTATCCCAATCGCTGTTGAAGGTCAGGTCGTAGTAGGCGGCCCAGTCACCGGAACTGCACCCGCCGATGCGGTTGGCAAAGGTGACTATTCCTGCGCTCGCATCGTGGTGCTCGGCTTCGAGGTGCATGCCGGCCCCCGCCACGGGGCCTTCGACGATGTCGAACTCCAACAGTGAGACGAGACTGCCCGTGTAGGTGGCCGCTCCGGTGACTTCGATCATCACATAGCGTCCCGTCACCGCCGGAAAGTCGTCGGAGATCGGCTGGGCCGTGGCGGTGTTGCCTGTGCGATCCACGATCACTTCATACGAACCTGCGATCGCCGGGTCCTCCCCGTCTTGCGCCACCTTGATCAGGAACTGGTAATCACGATTCTGATACGTCCGCAACCGCGTGCCCGCGATGCCCAGGTTCGCTCCGTAATCGATGACGATCTTCCCGCCCGGGTAAACCGACGTTGACCACAGGGTCGAGGTGTTTCCGTCGATCAAGTTCGCCGGCACGTAATTGCTGTACTGCGTGGTGGCCGAATGGATCACCGGGTAGTTGACCGGGAGAGCGTTCAGGGCCGTCACGGTCAGCGAATCGACATTGCCGCCACCAGCGCTGGTCATGGCGGCCGCCCTAATCGTGTTTGTGCCGGCATTGAGGGTCACGTTCAGCGTGGACACGCTCCATGTCGTCCGACTGCCCGTGCTGGGGAAACTCAAACCAGCCGCGGCCACCGTGCCGTTCACCTTGATTTCCAAGGGCCGGTCCGTTGTGGGCATTAGCGCGTAGCGGAACGCCAGTTCGTAGTCGCCGGCGTGGTCGGCCGTCACCGTCCACTCGACATAGTCTCCGGCTGTCGCCGCGTAGTCCGCAAATCCCGTCCCGGTATAGCCTGCGTTTGTCGCGCTCACAATCGGGCCGACCAACAACGCGTCCTCGGCTTGATAGACTGTGGACCCTCCGCCGACGTTCTTGGTGAACGTGGCCGTTGCCGCCGCGCTGTCGTTCAGTCCGGTCTTGAAGGCTCGGGACTTCAAGGTCGTCGTCGCAGTCAGGGTGAGCGGGCCGGCGTAGGTGGCCGACGAACTCGTCGGCGTGCCGCCGTCGGTCGTATAACGAATCGTCGCCCCCGACGTTGCGCAGGAGATCGTCACCGCGACGCTTTCGGTGAAACTCCCCCCGTTCGGGCTGATCGCGGGCGTCGCCACAGTCGTTGCGGGCGCGGTCGTTTCAAGGATCAACACCCAATCGTTCTGCCCCGCCGAGTTGTTTCCCGGGGTGGTGAATTGCAGCGATCCCGCGTTCGCGTAGCTACCGATCGTGCTGTAGGCGCCGTTCGTCGGATCCCACCACTTGGCGGCCGCGGTCGCGCTGAGCTTGGTCATGTTTACGGTCAATGTGCGCGTCACTGAACTCGTCGGGGGCACGTAGGCCATGACCAGCGTTCCGTCGGCGGTTCTGGCGGCGGTCACGTAATCGCTGCCGGTTTGGGTAATTGCGCCCGTGTCATTGGTCGACTTGGTCCCGCGACCGCCCGTCACCACTTGGTTGGTATCGTCCGGAATCAGGTCGAACCACGCCCGGCCAAGAAATACATTCTTTGCGAGGCCAACGTGAAACGTGCCGGGGTCGTTTAAACGAGTCTGCCAGTCCGGGACATAGGCCCAGACGCCGTCCCAGCGGGAGGTCGTCGGACCGGGAGTATAGCTTCCTCGTGCGCCATAGATATGTCCGGTTCCCGAAAGGACCGACCAGTAAACCTGACGCCGCACGACCAGCGGGGTGACCTCCGATGCAACACTGGTCGTGTTGACGTCGGTGCCCTCGTAGAAGGACTCGCCCATGAACGCCGGGATCGGATTCGTGAGACCGGCCAGGTTTTGCGCATGCCACCCTTTGAGCGAGACGATGTAAGGCAAGGCCGCCCCGTAACACAGTTCCATGTTCATCTGCGGCGCAAACGACGGTATATCGCGCGACACGCATTTGGCGCTGGGATAGTATCCGCGGATCCAATGCGCGGTATGCAGGCCGCCCGCGGGGGTCGTTTCGAGGATTCCCTCCAGGATTTTGTGCTGACGGGCCTCCTCGGTCGCGGTGGGCAGATGATCGCCGCCGCTCATCCACACGAGATTCTGACAACCGCCGAATTGCTGCCCCAAGTAGCGGCCGAAATTCAGGCACTGCGCATCGCTATTCGCCGCCAGATCGTCATGCCATCCCTGGCGTGGCGCCCCCATCCAGCAATAGGACATGTGCACGAGCAGTCCGCGTTCGGCGCACTCGTTGATGATCCATTTGTAGCTGTCGAAGTAGGCCTGATTCCGGGAGTCGAAATTCCAGATGCCGGTGGAGATTTGCTGGGTGAACGGCGCATTGCCCGCGAAATCCGGCAACACGGTCCAAGTGCTCGAACTGCCTCCGGGCACCCGGATGCTCAGCGTGTCTTTGCTCAGCAGCATCAATTGGATCACGGTAAACCCCTTGGTCACGCGGTCATCCAAATAGGTCTCGATCGCCTGCGCCGAATCCAAGGTGTACATCCACATCCACATGGTGTCGCCGAGAATGAAAAAGGGGGCGTCGTTCTGATCGACCAGGTGCCTTGGGTGGACGGACGGATCGAACCGGAGCGGGAACGCCGGCGTGGCCTGCGCGGGCATCAAGGCGAGCACCTGCGCGGCAATAAGCAGGAGGACTCCTGCGAGCGATTTCCAAGGGTATGTTTTCATTTTCGAAACGGTTGGAATGGGCGGAACCTAGGTGGGGAATTTGCCCGCAACCGCTGCTCCAAGCAGGAGAGGCGCGGACGGGCTGATGGGTAAGGGCAGGGGTACAACGCGGACGGCGATCCCCTTTCGGCTCGCGCTACGGCAGATTCGACCAGGCCGTGATCGTGGCCGGGTCATTTACCCGATATACGCGCACCTCGAATGGAGCGAGAGGGTTGATGTCCCAGGTCGTGCCTGGGGTCGTGGTTCCCCCGCTTGAGAGGCGCTGCAGCTGGCATGTATTGCTGAAGTTGATACGGACCCGCCGCGACGTGTTGGTGGTGTTGACCAGGTAAAACATGTTTGTCAGACCCCCGACCAAATACTGTCGGATGACCACCGGATCCGCGGTGGTGCTGTTGATCGCCGTGAACGCATGGTTCGGCAGCTGCCGATATTCTTTCAAAAACTCGCGCGTCGATTCCTGATCGATGAAATAGTTGTTTCCACCGTTCATGATCAGGGTCGCGTCACCCCGCGCCAGCATCAGCGCGTAGCGCTCCTGATTATAACGACCGGTCGGCACGAGGTGTCCCGAGACCCAGGGATTACCCGAAGCTCCGGTGAAATCGGGCAGGCCGAGCCACGAATTGGGGACCGTCCAACCGCTGTCCTCCGCATAGGCCGCCGTGGCGAAGAAACTGCGGCTCGATGCGAATTCCAGCAACTCGTTCGGATCGGTGAGCGACAGACGATCGGAGTCCCATGCCGAAGGGACGGAACGATGCCGGCCATAGCTGAATCGCCCAACATACTTGAAGCCACTAATGTTGGCATCGGCGACGCCGGCCTTGATGCGATCCGGCCGCACCGTCGGCGTGACAGAGCCGACGATGCCTTTGACGCCCGTGTTGGAATAGATTGTGAACTCGCTGTTGGGCCTGACATTCGCATCGGTGATCAGCGTGTCCCTTAAGTCGCTGTATAAGGTGTTGATCTGATCCACGCGGAAAGCATCCCACTGAACGGAGTAGGTGGAGCTGGTGAACAAGGCGTACCGCTGGGCGGGCGTCAGGGAGCTGTCGTAAGCAGGTCCGCCGTTGGCGGCGAACAGTTGCGCGGTCTCGGCATCGTAGCCCCAATCGATATTGCTGAAGTTGTTCAGGCCGGGATTCACCCAATCCATTCCTCGAAGCGAGATACCGTGGAAGGAGGGCTCCGTCTTATACTTGAGAACGAACTCCCGCAGCATCCCCGTGAGCCATGTCTGATTGGCGGGATACACGGGATTAAATAGCGCGGTGCTGGTCGTGTTTACGACGGAGCCGTCCTTCTTCACCGCGAGATGGGGGTAGTTGTTCGGGTCGGCCGCGGTTCGGTACTTCGTCAGCAGTTCGGAGCTGGATCGGGGATGAAACTCCGCGACGACCTTGAGATCGTATTTCTTGGCGATCAGCAGGATCATCTTGAAATAGTCCGGTGTATTCGGCGCGGCCCACTGTTTTTGATAGTTGTTGCTCGGGTATAACAGGTCTCCGTAAATCGAAACATTCACCCACAGGGTGTCGCCACCCAGATACTTGAGCATCTTCGCCCAACGTTCGATGGCGAGGGCGTAGGAGCCGGAGTCTTTCACACTTCCATCGGAGTAGGTCATGGTGAACGAGAACGGCTCTTCGAACCAATGACCGAACTTCCGTCCTCCGCCAGCGGAGTTTCCGAGCAGCCACGGAAGCTCGCCGTTGACTCGATACAGCCGGATTTTGGCGGCGGCGGCGCGCATGCCGATTTGGTAATTCAACACCACGGCCCGGGGCTGGTCGGCGACATTGTCCGGCCAGAAAAAAATCTGGTGGGTTTTCATGGTGTTGGTCGGGGTGTGGTAGCCGCCGGTGTCCACGCCGGACGCGCGGATCTGGTAGGGCTTTACGCCGCCTTGTCGGACTTCCATGAGGAATGAACGATCATCGTTGTCCGGATAATCGATTTCCATGAGGTACAACTGTCCCTTTTGCAGGGTGGCCGGCATCGTGTAGGCGAACCAGTTTGCCCAAGTGATGTACTGGCCGGACGCCGGCTGGCGGTTGGCCAGCCAGCAGTCGGAGAACCCGTTGTTCGCCGTCTCCCGGTAGGTCAGCCCTCCGACGGTCACCACCCGGCTATTGCCGTTGTTGAAGGCTGCGGGGATGACGCTGTCGGTCAGGCCACCGCTATAGGTCGGGCTTGTGGTGGCGCAGTTGATCTCGGTGATCATCGCCGTCTTGCTGATGGTCGAATTGGAGGGTGCCGTCGCGGCGGCGATGTTGAGGGCGGTGAATGACAATCGCGGCAGGTTGACATGGGTCGGGACGTAGGAGGAACCGACCTTGTACTTTAAGTAATAGTCGCCCGTCGCCGAGACGCTGACATGGGTCGCCGTGGTGACGGGGTTCGCGGTCGCCGAGAAGGGAACCGAGACCGAACTCGTCGCCGAGCTGGCGCCTTCCTTCCACACTTCCACGATCACCGTGCCCGCCAGATTGTCGCCGCCCGCCTGGATGTTGATCGGAAGGTTCTCGTTCAGCCCGACGTATCGCCGGCCGATCCATGATCCATCGCCGTTGCAGGTCACTCGTAGATTGGTGGCGAAGTTCGGAGCGAGCTTCCGCAATTCAAAGCTCGTGATGGGGGGCAACGGCATGACGTTGTAATAGTTCTCGATCCGCACGCCGTAACTTTTCGGACTACCTCCATCATTCGCCAGCCACACGACGCCGGGCTTGAAGACTCCCGAGGGAAGTCCGCTGGCGGCACTCGTGGGAATGGAGGAATTGAAATAGGTCATCCCCACGTTCGGATTGTGGATGAAGTATTTCGTGTAGGGATAAAAAATGCCGGTTGTGCCATTTTGATAGTCGCCAAGGCTCGTGTTCCAACCGACGCGGAGTTCGTACCAACCCGTGGTATCGATCGTGACCGTATATTCAAAATAACCACGTACGCCGTCGAGACTGGGAGGCGTGCCGGTGAGAGGCAGCATGGCGGGATCTATCACGTGATAACTGCCGTTGTACTGGTTGGCGTTTCGCGTGAGCACGGCGGAGCCGGCATCGGACAGGCCAAGCCCGAAAGCCAGGCCGAAGAGAATCATCGACGAGGTCGTCTTTGCTGCGGGGTACAGGTTTTTCATCGGATGAGGTGGGGTTGTTGTACGCGCGAGGGCGCGGCTTGGAATGCAAACGCCGGATCATTCCGATTCGGCGGACGTGCCGGCATCAAGCGGTTCGGTGGCTGGGAACAGCCGCTCGCTTGATGAGGTGTGTGAAAGGCAGGGGGGACCGAATGAGCATGCAGGCGTCTGCGGGGGTAGTTAATCGCCTGTTTCGAGGCATAAGAATCTGTCGATGGGCTCAGGGCAATCGGCGCGTTTTGAAACACGTTACATTCCGCGGCTGCTTCTCCTCGGGGAGGGCCGAGCGCCGACGTTGACAACCCGTCGAATCAGCGCCGGCATCGCGGCATCCCCCGGCCCTCCCGCTCAGTCAGGGCATCGCTTTCTTGGTTCTTCTTTTCCCTCCTTCGCATGTCCAATCAACGAGACATCGCCGCTTCTCTCGGACTGACTCTTGCGACCGTTTCACGAGCGCTGCGCAACAGTCCCTTGGTCACGTCCGCCACCCGCAAACGCGTGCATGCCGCGGCGAAGAAACTTGGCTATGTTCCGAATCCGCTCGTGGCGACACTCATGGAGCATGTTCGCTCCGGTCGAAAGCTCACCGACCAAGGCACGTTGGGTGTTCTCACTGCAAGCCCCGGCAAGAATGCCTGGCTGCAAAGCGAGGTGTTCTCGACCTACTATCGCGGGTTGGAGGAACAGGCATTGCGGCGCGGATATCGCACGGAATGCCTCTTTCTGCGACAGCCGGGGATGACCGTCGCCGCCGCCAACCGAATCCTGAACGCGCGGGACATTCGCGCGATCATTGTGGCGGACCCGAGCTGGCCCGCGGCATTTCGAGGCTTCCCCTGGCATCACTACGCTGTCTGTCGTTCGGCATGGTGGCGCCGGCCGTCACCGATGCTGGACACGGTGGTCTCCGACCACTTTCACAACCTCGGAATGGCGTTCACCCGCCTGCAGCATCAAGGGTGCACGCGCATTGGGCTCTGCCTGCACAAAATCACCAGCTCGCGGTGGATCGGCGCTTATCTGTTCCACCAGTCCACCCTGCCGCAGCGTCGGCAACTCCCGATTTTCCAAGGCCCATCCGATTCATGCGGTCCCGAAGCGTTTCTGAATTGGTATAAAAAGTGGAGGCCTGACGGCATCCTTTCCGGTGGAATCGAAGGCTGGCGTTGGATGCAGGAGATCGGCGTCACGACGGAGCAAACTGCTTTCGCCTCCTTGAATCGTCCCCACGATTCCCCGTTTGGCGGCATCGATGAAAACAGTCCCCTCATCGGCGCGGCCGCTTGCGACATGGCGATCAATAACCTGATGCACAACGAACTTGGGGTGCCCAAACACGCCAGGGAAATCCTGATCAAGGGCGGCTGGCTGGATGCCCCCTTGGCCCCACGCCAGATGTAGGGTGTCGGTGGTCGCGACCGAGGTCAGCTCGCCATCTTACCTCGATACCCCGCCTTCAACTGAACTGATACGGCTCAACGGAGGAGGGAAACCGTGGCCGGGGCCCCGGCGACGCAAATGCTTTCGATGCGCAACTGCTGGTCCGTCGAGAGGAGGGGGCGGATTTCGATCACGTGATCTCTTTCCTCGTCGAGGCCTTGGGCGATCATTTGGAAATAGCGGATGTTTCCATCCTTCGCGCCGGCGTCGTAGGTCTTCGGGCCACCGTCGTCGATACGCACTTCGTATTTGCCGGAGAGGGGAGTGCCTTCGCCAAAGAGGAGCACGTTGCGTCCGCGGATTGTCAGGAGCAAGGGCCCGGCTCCTTCGGTGGCGATCGTCACGTCGTCAAGCCAGCGGGACATCACGAAGTCGTGGGCGACCGCGTTGCGGTGCGGTTGCCCAACGAGCCAGCCGGAGGGCAACGGCGCGAGTCTGGAAAGTCGCGTACGGCTTACCGACATGTAGGTATCCGCGTGCAGGATACGATCGGGTGCGCGGCAGACGCGCTTTTCGGCGACGGCAAGGGCGAAGGCCCGCCAGACCGCCTCGGCGTAGAGCGCGTAGCCGGCGTCGCCCGGGTGTGTGGTGTCGGGCGGAAC
>JANJTQ010000002.1 GCA_024711005.1 Opitutaceae bacterium
GGGGAGGAGCCGCCGCGCCCAAGGAATCGTTTTTCGATCAATGCGACGAACTTGGCCTGCTCGTCTGGGCCGAGTTTCCCCTCGCCTGCAACGACTACCCCGACGAGCCCGCCTACCTCGCCGACCTCGACCGCGAATCCCGCGCGATCATCCGCCGCATCCGCCAGCATCCGTCGCTCGCCCTCTGGTGCGGCGGCAACGAACTCTTCAACTCCTGGGGGGGCATGGATGACCAGTCCCATCCGCTGCGCCTGCTCAATCGCAACTGTTACGACCGCGACCCGACCACGCCATTTCTCGCGTCTTCCCCGCTCGATGGCATGGCGCATGGCGACTACCGTTTCCGCGACACGGACGGACACGACGTTTTCCAGATTTTCCAGAGCGCGTCCAACACCGCGTACTCCGAATTTGGCTGCCCCGGCCTCTCGCCCGTTGCCTATCTAAAGACCTTCATCCCCGAGACCGAGCTCTGGCCGCCGCGCGCCGGCACCAGTTGGGAAACTCACCACGCTTTCAAAGCCTGGAGCCCCGACCCCAACTACTGGATCAACCTCCGCGCCCTCGAACACTACTTCGGCGAATCCACCTCCCTTGAGCTACTTGTCGCCCGCGGCGAATGGCTCCAATGCGAAGGCTACAAGTCCATTTTCGAGGAAGCCCGCCGCCAGTCGCCCAAATGCTCCATGGCCCTGAACTGGTGCTACAACGAGCCCTGGCCCTGTGCCGCCAACAACAGCCTGCTCAACTACCCCGCGCTCCCGAAGCCCGCCTACTTTGCCGTACAGGCCGCCTGTCGCCCGGTTCTCGCAAGCGCGCGCATCCCCAAGTTCCAGTGGAAAGCCGGCGAACTCTTCACGGCTGAACTTTGGCTGCTCAACGATTCCCCGCGGGTGCAGTCCGGCGGCGATCTTGTCGCCACGCTGGTCGTCGGCGACGCCACCATCGAGTTGCTCCGTTGGACGGTTCCCGAACTCGCTCCGCAGCAGAACATCGCCGGTCCGTCGGTC
This sequence comes from Opitutaceae bacterium, assembly GCA_024711005.1. Classification (GTDB taxonomy): domain Bacteria; phylum Verrucomicrobiota; class Verrucomicrobiia; order Opitutales; family Opitutaceae; genus Rariglobus. The sequence goes on from JANJTQ010000002.1 coordinate 1,011, forward strand.
CGCATTCGCCTCCCCGACGTCGACCAACACGAGTTTACCCTGATTTTGTCCCTCGCGAACCGCCCGGAGTGGGGTTCTCGCTATCGCCTGAGCCTGATTCCCTCCCCGGCCGTAATCGCTACCGCCGCCAGTCGCGCGCTAAACGCCTGATCTGGTTTGTCTTCCCGACTTCTCCGTAACGCCCGGGGCAGAGTAACCCAATAGGTTACTCTGGTCGGGGCTGGTGCCGCTCCAAGGCTGCCGCAACAGTGGAAGAACCCACCGGGCGAGCTCGGATCCATTTCGGTCAAGTAACTTTTCGATAGTTACTTATAGAACAAACGACTTTCTTTGGGCCAAGACCGCGGAACCCGCACCGACTGTGCCGCGAATGCCCAACCGCCTGCCCTTCTCGTCCGAAATCGTGCCATCTTGGCGCGGCCGATGTGGGCCAATTTTGGTCGCCCCTCTGATAGTTGACCGTTTATCTAGTTGGAACGTTTTTAGCTAAGCTTAGTCTTACTTCTATAACCTATAACTCCTACTGCCTCGGATAGCCGAGACAGACGATCTCAACGTTTAACTTTTAATCATCATGCCTTCAAAAACGAAAACCCCGCGCAAGGCCAACGATGCCGACGAGGTCGAGACGCTCGTGTCCCAAACCTCTGTCGTTGTCATGGCCGAATTCGATGCGCCTCCTTCGTTCCTCGAAAAGCCGGATCCCGCGACCGCTCGCGATTATGCTCCGGCCGATCGCAGCAACCTGCAGTTATACCTTCAGGAAATCGGAAAAACCCCTCTTCTCACCATTGATGAAGAGGTGAAACTCGCCCGTCGCATTCGCAAGGGCGACAAGGCCGCCCGGGATCACATGATTTCGGCCAACCTGCGTCTCGTCGTGAAAATCTCGATGGACTACAAGGACTTTGGCCTTCCGCTGCTCGACCTCATCAGCGAGGGCAACATCGGGTTGATCAAGGCGGTCGAACGCTTCGACCCGCGCAAGGGTGGCAAGCTGTCCACCTACGCCGCGTGGTGGATCAAACAGTCCATCAAACGCGCCCTCGCCAACCAGTCGAAGACCATCCGCCTGCCGGTCCACTTGGTCGACAAGATCTCCAAGATGCGGAAAACCGCCATGAAACTCACCGAGGAATTCGGTCGCGAGCCCACCGACGAGGAGATCGCCATCGAGCTCCAGGTGCCGACCAGTCGTGTCGCCCACCTTAAGTCCGTCAGCGTGCGTCCCGCCTCGTTGGATGCGCCCATCGGCGAAGACGGCGACTCGGGAACGTTCGGGGAAATCGTCGGTGACGACAATGCCACCAGCCCGTTCGAGTCGCTCCGTGAGAAGACCCGCAATTCCGACCTCTATGCGATGATCTCCTCGCTCGAACCACGCGAAGCCGAGATCATCAAGTACCGCTTCGGTTTGGACGGGCGCGACGAGCTCACGCTCGAAGAGGTCGGCGCAAAGTTCAAAGTGACGCGCGAACGCGTGCGCCAGCTCCAGAACATCGCGCTCTCCAAGATGCGCAAGGCGATGGCGACCCACGAACATCAGCGCACAGTCGAGGAAATCGAACTCGAGGAACAGGTCCGCGCCCGCCACGAGGTCATCCGCGAGTTCATGACGTCCAAAGCGAGCGGCATGGAGGACCTGCGGAACTAACCAAATCTCACGTCGTTTGGTGTTGTGACAGACGCAACGCCGTCCCGCAAAAAAGCGGGGCGGCTTTTTTGTCTCCACAGACGAACCGGGCAGAGAGCCTCGGAGGAAAGCCCCGGCAGTGAATGAAAGAGCCTGCTTGCAGGTATTCCGACGTAGGAGCGAGCTTGCTCGCGAGGAACGGAATCGCGAGCAAGTGGCGGACTGTCGCTCACGCTCGAAACGCTCCCACGTTCAAACCTTCCGCTGCCACATCCAAGCCGAAGCAAGCTTCGGCGTATTGAACCCGAGAGAACAAAAAAAGCGCCCGGTCTCACGACCGGGCGCTTTGTTAATCAAACGTATCCGCGGAGCGGTGACGTTGATGAAGCCGAAGGCGATTAGTCCTTCTTGTCCGAGGCGGCATCGAGGATGTCGCCGAGGTTCATCATGTCGCCGGAGCTGTCGCGGTTGAGGGCCTCGAAGGAGGCGGTCTCGGCGGCGAGTTGCTGCTCGGAGTAGTTGGCGGCCTTGACGGAGAGGCCGAGGCGGCGCTCTTCGCGGTCGATCTTGATGACGCGGGCGGTGATTTCCTGGCCGGGCTTGAGCACGTCCTTCACCTTCTCGATGCGCTCCTCGCTGATCTGCGAGATGTGCACGAGACCGTCGATGCCGTCCTTGAGCTCCACGAAGGCGCCGAAGGAGGTGATCTTCGAAACAACACCGGTGACGACGTCGCCGATCTTGAAGAAGGCGTCGATATCGGTCCAGGGATCGACGGCGAGCTGCTTGACGCCGAGGCTGATGCGCTGCTGGTTCGGATCCACGTCGAGCACGATCGCGTCGACTTCGTCGCCCTTCTTTAGGACTTCCGACGGGTGGTTGACCTTGCGGGTCCAGCTCATGTCGGAGACGTGCACCATGCCGTCGATGCCTTCTTCGAGTTCGATGAAGGCGCCGTAGGTGGTCATGTTGCGAACCTTGCCGCGGACGCGGGCGCCGATCGGGTAGTTGTGGCGGGCCATGTCCCACGGATTCGGCTCAAGCTGGCGGAGGCCGAGCGAGATCTTCTGGTCATCTTTCTGGATGCCGAGAACAACCGCGTCCAGTTCCTGACCGACCTTGAGGAGCTCGGAGGGCTTGGTGATGCGCTTGGTCCAGGACATCTCGGTGATGTGCACAAGGCCTTCGACACCGGGCTCGATCTCGATGAACGCGCCGTAGGGAACGAGGTTGACGACTTTGCCGTGAACCTTGGCGCCGACGGGGAACTTGTGCTCGATCTCGTCCCAGGGATTCTTGGTGGTCTGCTTGAGGCCGAGGGAAACGCGCTCTTTCTCGCGGTTCACTTCGATGATCATGACGTTGATCTCTTCACCCTGCTTGAGGAGCTCGCTCGGATGAGCGATGCGGCCCCAGGACATGTCGGTGATGTGGAGGAGACCGTCCATGCCGTCGAGGTCGATGAACGCACCGAAGTCGGTGATGTTCTTGACCACGCCCTTGCGGACCTGACCGGGCTGGATGGAGTCGAGGAGGTTCTTGCGCTTGTTGGTGCGCTGTTCCTCGATGAGCTCGCGGCGGGAGAGAACGATGTTCTTCCGGTCGAGATTGATTTTGAGAACCTTGAAATCGTAGGTCTGGCCGACGTATTGATCGAGGTTCTTGGGGGGCTGAATGTCGATGTGCGAGGCGGGGAGGAAGGAGTCGACGCCGATCGAAACGATCAGGCCGCCCTTGACCTTGGCCTTCACGCGACCCGCGGCGATGGAGCCTTCGGGGAACTTGGTGAGGATGTTGTCCCAGTTCTTCTTTTGCTCGGCCTTGTCGTAAGACAGCACGGGGGCGCCGGACTTGTCTTCGAGCTTCTCGACGTAAACGTCGATGGAGGAGCCGATCTGGAGTTCGCCGATATCGATGAACTCATTGGCGGGGATGACGCCTTCGGATTTGCCACCGATGTCGACGACAACGTCGTTCTGACGGATTTCGGTGATCGTGGCGGAAACGATAGCGCCTTCCTTAAGCTTATCGAAACCGGATTGAGCGAGCAGCTCTTGCATTACTGAACTCATAGGAACGGAACGAAAAACCGCCGCGTGCTCCAAAGCGCCGATCTTCCGCGATGACCCCGAATAAACGGAGCCGTGGGTTGATGGTTAGACTGACGTGAAAGGGCCGATGGGAGCGCCGCGGCGACACCGGCCTGAACCTGACAAATACCGCGAAGGGTGACAGTCGCCCAGCTCGGCGGATGTCCGCAAGGGTAAAGTGGGGCGTCTTTCGGTGGGAAAACCGCCCCGACGACTCTTTATCTTTCCTCTTTATCTTAATCTTTCTCCAACCCGGTCCATCCCGACCATCCGGACGTCCGGTCGTGTCGTCTATCGAGCCGGTCCACACGGAATGAACGGGCCACGAGAAACCGCCACCCTCCTGCAAGAGCGGCGGTTTTCCATTTTCCGATCCCCTTCCAGCACCCCGACGAAAACCTCAGATGTGCCTCAGGAGGATGCTCTCATAGAGCTCTTGCTTGCCGCTCGCGGGCGTGACCTCGCCCTGCTCGTGGGCGATCTTGTGCAGGTCGTTGAGCGAGAGTTTTCCCTGCTCATAGGCTTGGCCCTGGCCGGAATCGAAGGAGGCGTAACGCGCCTTCACGAGGCCTGGGATTTCGGACTGGGTGAGGATCTTTTCGGCGGCGATGGCAGCACGGGCGAAGGCGTCCATGCCGGAAACGTGCGCGATAAAGAGGTCTTCGAGGTCCGTCGAGTTACGACGAATCTTGGCGTCAAAGTTGATGCCGCCATGCGTAAAGCCGCCGGCTCGCATGATCACCATCATGGCTTCGGTGAGTTCGAGCGGATCGATCGGAAACTGGTCGGTGTCCCAGCCGTTTTGCACGTCGCCGCGGTTCGCATCGACGCTGCCAAGAAGGCCGGCATCGGCGGACACCTGCAATTCGTGAGGGAAAGTGTGACCGGCGAGCGTGGCATGGTTGACCTCGATGTTGAGCGAGAAATCGGCGAGCAAATCGAATTCGCGGAGGAAACCGATGACGGTCGCCGCGTCGAAATCATATTGGTGCTTGGTCGGCTCGCAGGGCTTCGGTTCGATGAAGAATTTGCCCTTGAAACCCTGACTGCGCGCATAGTCGCGACCAAGCGCGAGGAAGCGGGCGAAGTGCTCGCGTTCGCGCTTCATATCGGTGTTGAGAAGCGACAGATAGCCTTCGCGTCCGCCCCAGAACACGTAGCCTTCGCCGCCGAGGGCGATGGTGGCGTCGATCGCGGTTTTCAATTGTCCGCCGGCACGGGCGAGGATGGAAAACTCGGGGTTGGTGGCGGCGCCGTTCATGTAGCGCGGATTGCTGAAGAGATTGGCGGTGCCCCAGAGCAGTTTCACGCCGGAAGCCGCCTGCTTCTCCTTCAAATAGGCGACGGTGGCTTGTATCCGGTTTTCGGATTCGGCGAACGTGGGAGCCTCGTCAACGATGTCGGCGTCATGGAAACAGTAATAGGGAACGCCGAGTTTCGTGATGAACTCGAAGGCGGCATCGGCCTTGTCCCTGGCGCGCTGAACGGGGTCGGCGGCGGCAAGCCAGGGCATCGGACGTGTGGGGGCGCCAAACGGATCGGCGCCGTTGCCACAGAAACTGTGCCAGTAGGAAACGGCGTAGCGCATCCAGTCCTGAAGCGGACGTCCGGCGACAACGCGACCGGCGTCGTAATAACGAAACGCGAGCGGATTGGTGCTTTCCGGGCCTTCGTAGGCGATGCGGCCAATCGAGGGAAAATAGGCTTTGGAGCCGGTGGTGAGTGTGGTGGGCATGGGAGTGGGAGTTGAAGTGGACGTAGGGAGGCGGGTAATCGTTCTCGTTCTCTTACTCTTTCTCGTTCTCTTTGCTGGGGATTCCGGAACGAAGCGGAGGAGAACGAGAAAGAGTAAGAGAACGAGAACGATGAAAACGGGTTAGCTGAGCGCCTTCGCGAGCGCAGCTTCCCAGCGCGACGCCGCCTCTCGACAGGGACCGACGAGTTCGGAGTTGGGTTCGATGGTTTCAATGACTTCGAGTCCGACGAAGGCGTCCGCGGGCGTCGCGTAGAGCCCCGCGCCCACACCCGCGCCTCGGGCGGCGCCGGCCGAGCCATCGGTGCGGACGAGTTCGATCGTCACCCCGAGTGTCGCGGCGAGCGTGTCGCGAAAGACCGCGCTCTTAAACAGATTCGCATCGCCGGCGCGCAGACGCGTCGGGGTGAGCCCGGTCGCTTTCATGCCCGCGATGCCGTGGCTGAACGAGAACGCAATCCCCTCCTGAGCGGCCCGCGCGAGGTGTCCAGGCTGGTGACGCAGGAAGTCGAGTCCGAGCCACTGCGCGCCGGGCTGGCGATTGCCAAGCATACGTTCCGCACCGTTGCCGAAGGGCAACACAGTGAGTCCTTCGCTACCGGCGGGAACCTCGGCGGCGAGCGCGTTGAGTTCGGGATAGGAGAGGCTTCCTCCAAGCATGCGGCGCAACCACGCGTACAGAATACCGGTGCCGTTGATGCAGAGAAGCACGCCAATACGCGGATCGACGGCGGTGTGATTGACGTGCGCGAAGCCGTTGACGCGGCCCTGCGGATCATAGGCGAGCCGGTCGGTCACGCCGTACACAACACCCGAAGTGCCGCCGGTCGCGGCGATTTCGCCCGGGTTGAGAACTTTGAGCGAAAACGCATTGTTGGGCTGATCGCCGGCGCGATAGGCCACCGGGATACCTGCGGGCAGACCCAGCTCGGAAGCCACTGACGTGAGCACACCGGCTTGTTTGCCGAAGGTCGGCGTGAGCGCGGAGAGCAGCGCGGGATCCAGTCCCCAGTGCGCCAGCAGGAAGTCGGCCGGAGCATTTTTCGAAAAATCCCAGAGTGTGCCTTCGGACAGACCGGACGCGGTGGTCTGCGCCTCACCGGTCAGCCGGAGCGCAAGGTAATCGCCGGGAAGCATGACCTTGCGAATCCGACGGAAGGCTTCGGGCTCGTTCTGCCGAACCCAACGGAGTTTCGACGCCGTGAAGTTGCCGGGCGAGTTGAGCAACCGGCCGAGACAGGTATCGGGGCCGAGATCGGCAAGGGCCTTTGCGCCGATTTCGACAGCACGACTATCGCACCAGATGATCGCGGGCCGGACGGGTTGGTGGCGTTCGTCGAGCGTGACGAGGCCATGCATCTGATAGGAGATGCCGATGGCGGCGATCTGGTTGGTGTCTTGTCCGGCGCAGGCGGCGCGGATGGCGAGCGCGGTGTGCTCCCACCACATCGCGGGGTCCTGCTCGGCCCAGCCGGGACGCGGAGCGAAAATAGGCATCTCGTGTTGCGGAGATTGCGCCGTCGAGACGATGCGACCGGTGACGGCATCGAGGAGCGTGGCTTTGACGGCGGAACTGCCGAGATCGAGTCCAAGGAGAAGCATGGGCGGGGTTGAGATGATCACCTTACCATGACGCCTGGACCCGCGCCTTCACAAAAAGACCATAATCCTCCTCGTTTAGCACAAAAGGACAGGAATCTTTGGCCTGGATGATTTTGGTGACCACTCGCTCCAGCACGTGGCCCACGCAGAAAATCAGACCCGCCCGGCTCGCCGAAAGGCCGTGGGCGTGCGGCCGGTGACAATCCGAAACTGGCGGGCGAAATAGTTGCTGTCACCAAAGCCGGTTTCGAGCGCGATCTCGGTCATGCCGAGGTCGCTTTGTCGCAGCAGTCGCTTGGCCGCCTCGATGCGCAGTCCGATCAGGTATTCGATGGGTGCCTTGCCCGTGGCCTGACGGAAGATGCGCAGCAAATTCGTGCGGGAAACATGTGCGAAACGCGCGAGTTGTTCCAGCGTCCAGGGTTCGCGATAACGCTGTTCAAGCGTGCTGATCAGCCGGCCCATTTGGAGCAGGGCCCGACTCTCGCGCACATCACTTTCCCCATAACGCCGGGAAAGAAACGCCATCAGTTCGACCAACAACCCGAGCAGCACCGCCTCGTGACCGGGACGCGCCTCCGACGACTCCCGTTCGATGCGTTCGGCCAATGCCTCGGCCGCACCCAGATCCTTGCGGTCGAGCTGCAACCGGCTCGAAAACCGGTGCGCACTGCGGAACGTGGGCTCGAGCAGAAAAAGCGCGCTGTACCCAGGAAGGCGACGCAACAGGCCGGCGGGCAAGGGAAGTCGCGCGGGATCATACATGACGTTGACGAGCACCAAGTCTTCGCGTTCACGGAAACTGTGGATCTGTTGTCCTTGCACGACGAATACGTTGCCCGCCCCAACGGAGAACGACTCGCCTTCAAGCACGTGCCGCCCACGCCCGCCCAGCACGAGCACCAGTTCGCAGAAATCGTGATAGTGGTCGATCTCGGTGACATCGTGCGGATGCGAAGGCCGTCCGCCCGCCTCCGTGCGCACGCGCCGCGCGGTGACGGGAAAGCCGTCCTCGCCAAAATAATCGATGCCTTGAGCAAGCAGGGCCATGAGAGGATTAGCACTAACGGACGCCGGCCTGCCGGCGCAAGACCCGCGCGTTACCGTCTTGATTCCGCAAACCGGCAACGCGTAATCCCAATTCTTACGCTCGCCCAACGATTCACCGCGTCCTCCGTCCACCATGTCCGACTCCCCCACCCCGCATCAATCGGCCGGCATACTTGCCGGACCCTCCGAATTCGCGCGCATTCGCGAAGCCGCCTCTCATCCGGGGCTTATCGGCGAGATCGCCGCCTTCGTGCGCCGGCTCGCCGATCATGAACTCAACGAGCCGGTCGTCACCCGCGAGGTCGAAGGCCGCCGCTTGCTGCGTGTTTCCCGCACGGTGCTTCGTCGCGTGATCAACTGCGGACTCGTTTACCAACTCGATCATGACGAACGCCACGCTCGCCGCGCCATCCGCGATCTTCAGGCGGCGGCTGCGTTCATCGACTGGAACCCCTCTCATTTTCTCGACGTCGCAGAGATGTCCTGCGCCTTCGCCCTGGGGCTCGACTGGCTGCATGATGCGTTAACCGCCGCCGAGCGTCTCGAACTGGAGGACGCGCTCATCCGCCTCGGTCTCGAACCGGGCCTGGCCGATCCGAAGGACTGGTTCAGCATCGCCACCAACAACTGGAATGCCGTGTGCAACGGGGGCCTTGCGATGGGTGCCATCGCCGTGCGTCACCGCCGCCCTGAACTCGCAGAGAAACTCATCCGGCGCTGCATCGACAACCTCCCGTTGCACGGCACCAACTACGCTCCGGACGGGGCGTTTATCGAAGGCGCGATGTATTGGGCCTATGGCACGAATTTCCACGTGCTCGCCGTCGAAAGCCTTCTCCGCGCCACCGGCTCGACGCATGGCCTCGACGTCTTGCCCGGGTTTCGCGAAAGCGCCGCCTACATGGCGCACATCACCGGGCCGACCGGCGAATTCTACCCTTACTTTGACTGTCGGCCCGACCGCATCCCGCTCCCCGCGCTCTTTTGGTTCGGTCGTCACTTCGACGACCCGTCGGCCACCCGCGCCGAACTCGGTGCTCTCCGCAAGGCGCTCGCCGGCCCGCTCGAAACAGCACTCGACACGGAGTCACGCTGCTTCGCCCTGTCCCTGCTTTGGCTGAAACCCGAGCACCTTGCGGACTCCACTCCCGCACCGCTCGCGTGGAGTGGCACGGGCCCCAATCCCGTCGCCTTCTGGCGCACCGACTGGTCACCGGACGCCGTCTGGATCGGTGCCAAAGGCGGACGTGCCCGACTTAGCCACGGACACATTGACGCAGGCTCGTTTGTCTTCGAAGCCGGCGGCGTTCGCTGGGCGATCGATTGCGGCATGGAGGATTATCACCGCCTCGAATCCATGGGCGTCAACCTGTGGGGCGAGGACCGCTGGACACTTTTTCGCCTCGGGCCCGAGAGTCACTCGATCCCGCGCATCGACGACGCTTCACCGAATCCCGAGGGCGATTGCCCCCGTACCAATTGGTCCAATTCACCTTTCCCTGAAGTCACCTTCGATCTCGGAGCACTCTACCCCGGCGTTGTCGATCGCCTCCGCCGCACGATCTCCGCGGGCGCCGGGGGCCAGACCCGCTGGCTGGATGAAGTCGGGGGCCTGGCCGCCGGACGCACCTATCGCTTCACCTGGATCACGACCGCCGATGTCACCGCCGAAGACAATCGGGTGATGCTCGCCCAGGACGGCCTTCAATTGTGCATCGATGCGGAATGTGACCGGCCGATCGCGATCCGGGTGGTTGACCAATCCGTGTTGCTCAAACCACACGACACCCCCGTGCCGGGACTCAAGCGGATCGAATTCGCGGTGGTTGCCCCCGGTGGCGACTTCACCCTGCAACTCACCGCGAAGCTCGTGCCGGCCGTTTGAGCGCCCTCCCCTATTCCGCATCTGGATTTGACCCGATGCAAGGTCGGGTGAAATGTCCCGGCCACTCATGACGTTGGACGATATCACGAAAGCCCTTCTGGCCTCCTACGAAACCGAAGGGGGCATCAACCACCTCGATGGGATCAATCTGCCTTCCGATGAATCGGTCAATCGCCTCGCGTCCGACTTCATGCACCTGCTCTTCCCGGGGTTTTTCGAACAAAACTCCCTCACGAAGAAAGACGTCCCCGCGTTTACCACGGCGAGACTGAACTCCGTCCACGCCAGCCTGGCCCGGAATATCGAAAAGGCGCTGCGCCACGCCCGAGCTCCCGATCCCGCCGCCCATGCCGCCTCGCTGGCTATGCAATTGCTCGGCCGTCTGCCCCACGTTCGCAAGATCGTGCAAACCGACGTGCAGGCCGCCTACGCAGGCGATCCCGCCGCCCGCAGCCTCGAGGAAATCATCCTCGCCTACCCGTGCGTGCTGGTCATCTCCCTTCAGCGTATCGCCCACGAGCTCCATAAACTCGGCGTGCCCCTCCTGCCCCGCATGCTCACCGAGTATGCCCATGAGCGCACCGGCACCGACATTCATCCCGGCGCGCAGATCGGCACCCACTTTTTCATCGACCACTGCACCGGCGTGGTCATCGGCGAGACCGCCCGCATCGGCAATCACGTCAAAATCTACCAAGGCGTCACCCTCGGCGCGAAATCCTTCGAGCTCGATGGCGACGGCAATCCGATCAAGGGAGTGAAACGCCACCCCGACATTGAAGACAGCGTGACGATTTACGCCCACGCCACGATCCTCGGTGGCGACACGCGCATCGGCGCCCACTCGATCATTGGTGCCAATGTCTGGATTCTCGAACAGGTCCCCGCCAACAGCATCGCGTACTACAAAAACGAGAACCTTGTCATCCGCTCCCGTCAGAAAACCGAGAAGGCTGTCGAACACCGCGATGCCGCCCAGATGCAGGTCTGGGATTGGTCGATCTAGGCGCTGTCTTCAAAATAGACCGATGCTAAGTGAGTGGGAAGCCATGC
>JANJTQ010000022.1 GCA_024711005.1 Opitutaceae bacterium
GTCTCCATCAGCACGCGAAGCGGTTGGTTGCCCGCGGGTAAATGGGCCTGCATGGAACGAACTTGGGCGGCGGCGCGCGGACTGAGCGTAATCATCGCGGCAAGCTACCGGGGCGGTCTCTTCTGTCAATGCGTGTAGCAATTCCCGTGCTAGCTACAATTTCCCCTCTTGCCAGCGAGCCCGAATTCGCGTTCTCCTCCGTCCCGTGGCGGCCCTCAAACACATCTTCAACGAACTACACTACGAGATGACCCGCACCATTGCAGAGGGCGGCATGGGCGTGGTTTACGAGGCGGTCCAACGAGGAGCCGGCGGCTTCACCAAAGTGGTCGCCGTCAAACTCATCCGCGAGGAGTACTCGACCATCTCCGAGTTCCAAAAAAACTTCATCGGAGAGGCCCGCCTCGTCGCGAATTTAATTCATACCAACATCGTCCAGACCTACCACCTCGGTCAGATCGGCGGACAATATTTCATGGTGATGGAGTACGTGTCGGGCGTGAACCTTGAGCAATTGCTCGAACGCCATGCCGCGCTCGACCGGCTCATGCCGGTGGACATCGCCGCGTTCATCGTTTCACGCATCGCCCGCGGTCTCACGTACGCCCACCAAAAATGCGACACCGAGGGCCGGCTCCTCGGCATCGTCCATCGAGACCTCGGGCCCAAAAACGTCATGATCGCCTACGAGGGTGACGTGAAGCTGACCGACTTCGGCATAGCGAAGGCCCTGGACCTGATGTACAACGAGGAAGGCAAGGTCATCGCCGGGAAGGACGAATATCTTTCGCCGGAGCAGGCGAGTTACGCCGTGACCGACGCCCGCGCCGATCTCTTCCCCCTTGGCATCGTACTCACCGAACTCCTGCTCGGTCGTAATATTTTCCGCGACGCCGACCGGCTGATCTCGCGCCAGAACATCCTCACGATGCCAATCCCGCAGTTTTCCAATCTGCGTCCCGAGATTGATCCGAAGCTGGAGGCGATCATCCAAAAGGCCCTTCAGCGCGATCGCGACAAACGCTATCAAAACGCCTTCGAGATGCTCAACGACCTTGAGCTCTATCTCTACAGCGACGGCTACGGCCCCACCAACGAGAAGCTCGGCGCCTACCTCAAAACCATCATGAACGAGCCGCTGCCCACCGCGAAGGCCGCCCTGCCCCGGCTTAGCTTGCGCCCGACTTCATGAGCGGTCCGGGGTTCAGCCAAGATCTTCGCCAGCGTCAGAGCCAGTCACTGGTTCTCGCGCCGCAGCTTCGGCATTCCCTGAAAATTCTTCAGGTCGCCGCGCTCGATCTCCGTTCCGTCATCCAGGAGGAACTGCAAAGCAACCCGACCCTCGAAGAGTTGCCGATGGACGGCGTCAGCCTCGACAAGGAACAGCAGGACAGCGCCTCCGAAAAAAACGAAAGCGGCGAAGGCGCGGACAACCGCGAGGAGATGGATTTTTCCAAGGAGTACGACATCCTGACCAAGCTCGACGACGACTGGAAGGACTACATGTCCCAAGCCGGCGGCGCCCAGCCCTACACCGCCGAGGACGCCGAACGCCGCCAGCATTTTTTCGACTCCCTGGTCAGCGAGACCTCCCTCCAGGAGCACCTCATGCGGCAGGCCGAACTCGCCGATCTGTCCGACAACGTACTCAAGGCCATGAGCTACCTCGTCGGCAGTCTCGACGACCGCGGGTTCCTAACTCAGAGCGCCGCCGACGTCGCCCTGCAAACCGGCCTTCCGCTCGACTGCGTTCAAGAAGCCGTCCGCCAGCTCAAGACCTTTGAGCCCACCGGCATCGGCGCCACCAACCTGGCGGAGTGCCTCCTGCTTCAGTTGGGCAACAAAGGCCGCTTCGAGGGACTCGCGACCCGGATCATCCGGGAACATTTCGCCCTCCTCACCCGCCGCCGCATTCCGGAAATCGCCCGCAAACTCGGCGTCCATACCGACGACGTGCAGGAGGCCATTGAGGAAATCGGCGCACTCGATCCCGCTCCCGGTCGTCGGTTCGCCGAGGACAACAACCGCGTGGTCGTTCCCGACGTGACCGTCGAAAAAGACGGCGACGAGTGGAAGATCCATCTTAACAGCGATTACATCCCCCGTCTCCGAATTTCGAATACCTACAAGGATCTCATCGCCAAGGGATCTCTCTCCAAGCAGGAGCGCGACTATCTCCGCGAACGCATTCGATCCGGCAAGTTCCTCATCAATTCCATCGACCAGCGCCAGCAGACAATAGAGCGCATCACCCGTGAAATCATCAAGGTCCAGCTCGAGTTTTTCGAGGGAGGCGTCTCGAAACTGCGCCCGCTCACCATGACGCAGATCGCCGATGTGGTCGGCGTGCACGAGACCACGGTGAGCCGCGCCATCGCCAACAAGTACATCAAGACCCCGCACGGCGTCTTCGATTTCAAATTCTTCTTCACGCCCGGCTACCAGTCCGACAACGGCGATTCCGTTTCCAACACCAGCGTGAAGGACATGATCAACGATCTGATCGCGGGGGAGGATCGCAGCCAGCCCTTGAGCGATCAGGAGATCGTCGTGAAGCTTCAGGAAAAAGGCATCAACATCGCCCGCCGCACCGTCGCGAAATATCGCGAGGAACTCGGACTCCTCCCCAGCAACCTCCGCCGCGAATACATCTGACGTGAACGCCTCCTGGGACACCCTCAAGCTCCTCTCCGATCCCACGCGCCTGCGCCTCCTCGCGCTCCTGCTGCGCGAGGAACTGTCCGTCGCCGAGCTTCAGGAAATCCTCGGCATGGCCCAGTCGCGCATATCGTCGCAACTCGCCCTGCTCCGCCAGGCCGATGTTGTCATCGACCGCCGGGACGGGAAAAAAGCCTTCTATTCGCTGCGGCCTACTCTCGACGCCAAAACCCTCGCGCTCCTCCACGCGGCCTGCGACTCCGTCGGCGAACTGCCGGAACTCGCCGAGGACCGCGCCAACCTCGACCGCATCCTCAAAAAACGCCGGCACCATCAGGAGCAGTACTTCAATCTGATCGCCGGCAAGCTCGGCAAGAACTACTGCCCCGGCCGCTCCTGGGAAGCGATCGGCCACCTCGCCCTGCGTCTCACGCCTCGCATTGTCATCGCCGATCTCGGAGCGGGCGAAGGCCTCCTCTCGCAACTCCTCGCCCGTCGCGCGAGCAAGGTCTGGTGCATCGACAACTCCCCACGCATGGTCGAGGTCGGCACCGAACTCGCCGACAAAAACGGCCTCGCGAATCTCACCTACAAGCTGGGCGACATCGAGAGCGTTCCTCTTCCCGACAGATCCGTCGACCTCGCCATCCTCAGCCAGGCCCTGCACCACGCCCAGCATCCCGAGATCGCCGTCAAGGAAGCGCATCGGATTCTCAAGCCCGGCGGTCAGGTCCTCATCCTCGATCTCAAAGAGCACTCCTTTGAAAAAGCCCGCGAGCTCTACGCCGATGTGTGGCTTGGCTTCAAGGAAAGCGCCCTCCACGGCTATCTTAAAAAATCCGGCTTCCAACAGGTCGAAGTAACGACCGTCGCCCGCGAGGAAAAAGAGCCCTGGTTCGAGACCCTTCTCGCAAGCGGCGTAAAGCCCGGCCGCGGCTAAGCCGTAAAGATTCAGTCGAAGGCGGAGTAGCGGGGTAAGATGACGAGCAGATTTCGGTGGTGAATGACCAAGGAATACCCGGCGGGTATTTCGCCGGGAATGAAACACCGAAAACGGCCGTCAGATTATCTCGATACGACCCTCTCGACTGAATTTTCGGCTAAGCTGAAACCGCAACGTTCGGATCAGTTACACAACAGCGTGAGTCACGTCGCCTTTCCATGCCGACGTGGAAAGCACCGTTTGCTTAAATTCAGGGATGCCAAATCCGTTGCTGCACAACATTCGGTGCATCAGATTAATCGCCTCGTGGCCCATCATCTCATAGTTCGGCCAAAACGCCGGACCCTCCGGCATCGGATGCGGACTCGCCAGAAAAACGTGAGAATGGGCATCGAGCCACGTCTTCAATTCCCGGGAAATATAGTCCCCGTCAAAACCAAGAACGAGACCGTCAACGCGTTCCTTTTTGAGCCAGACCAACACCTCCGACTGATCGCTTGAAGTAATGGTCTTAAACGGATGCCTCAAGACCCCGTCATGAAGATGGTTCTGTAACGCCGCCGCTTGCACCAACGGATAGCCCACGCGCGCCTCATGATCACCAAAGTTGCTGAAGCCTATTCTGCGGCAGCCCCGCTGCTGAAGGTAAGCCAACGCGGTCAGTGCATCGCGCATGTAATCACGTCCGCTCCGATGCAAACTCGGATAACGCAACGAATCCCCGATCGCCACCCACACGTGGCGATCCCACGGCAAGTCGATCGAGTTGTAGGCATGGGAAAGCGGATAGATCAAAACTCCGCGCACCCCACGGTTGCGGGCAACTTTCTCCCATCGTCCAATCTCATCGCGATTCGTCATATCCAAACATCGATACTCGAGACGATAACCCAGATGCTCGGCACGGTGGTTTAAACTCTCCCAAAGCACGGTCAGGGACAGATGCTGTCGAAGCGGTATGTCCGCGATCACGTGCAGAGTCTCCCGATATCCCGACCCGCGACTGATGCGGGACATGCCCTCCGATACGAGCGGGTCCGGCCGATAACCACAGGCCTTCGCGTGCTCCTGCACCCGCCTGCGGGTCTCCTCGGAAATAGTTGGATTATCGGCCAGTGCCATCGAAACGCAGGCGACGGACAGACCGAGTTCGCTGGCAAGCAAGCGTTGGGTGACGGCCATTTGAACAGTTCAGGCTGAAACCGATTTGCCTGACGGCAAGCCCGTTTGTTTCACCTGATCGTCCATCAGAACTGAATCATCACTCCTCCCACCCCATGAAAAAAGTCATTCCCCTCCTCGTTGCCCTCGGCCTCCCCGCGGCCGGCCAAGCCGGCCTGCTGGTCTATGAAGGATTCGATTACGGCGTCGCCAATGGTTCCTCCCTGAACGGCGTCGCGGTCAGCGCCACCGGTCTCGGCGGCAACTACACGGTGACCAACGCCGGCACAGGCACGGCCACGTTTGTCGAAACCGGCCTCACGTTCGGCGACCTGGTCACCACCAGCGGCGCGGCCCGGCTCAATAGCGGAACAACCGGAAGCTCCAACGCCGTGTTGAGCGCATCCCTCAACCTGAGCGCAGCGGGAACCGGCACGATCTACAGCAGCTACTTGGTGCAGTTCACCTCGCTCAGCACGACGTCCGCCGGAGGCGGCAACCAGGTCCGCCTCAAAAACACCGCGAATAACACCAACCTGCTTCAATCGAGCGCCAAAGTCGCATCCGCCACCTTCACACCCGGTGTCGCCTACGGCAACAACACGCCGGTGAACGCCCCCAAGCCGGCCGAAGGCGCCAACATGGTCACGGGTGAAACCTACCTCGTGGTGAATACCTTTACCAACGTCGGATCCGCCCTCTCCGCCGGATCTCCCGGTGTCGCCACGACCGCGCTCTTCGATCTCGCCTCCTACAACAACTGGGTGAGCAACGGCTCCAACGAAAGCGGCGAGTTCGGCCTCACCGCCCTCGCCCTGCGAACCGTCTCGGAATCGGTCACCAGCGGCACCTACACCTTCAACAACACCAGCAAGTCGCTTCAATTCACCACGTTCTCCGGCTCAGGCTCCGGACAAAACGCCATATTCGACGAGGTCCGGTTTGGCACCAGCCTCTCGGATGTGGTCGTGTCCACCATCCCCGAGCCCTCCACCTACGCCGGAATCGTCGGCGGCCTGACCCTGGCCGGCGCCTACCTTGCGCGTCGTCGCGACAAGTCGACACGGTAAACCCCAAAACATTCCTCCCGGATTCGAGCCGTAGTGAAATTTTCACTACGGCTTTTTTTGTATTCGTAACAGGCGGTATCCGCCGAGAACCGATCGGATCAACTGTTCATCAGCCTTTAAGTTGCGGACCGCCCGGGCGGCCCCTCTGCTCGTATACGCTTTTATTTCGCACCACCCCGGGCAGTCTTCGTCCAAAACACCGGCCGGGCCCCACTCGCGAAAACATCGGCATTCGCCCGCCACTCCCTCGCACCCACCTCGCCTTGATATGATAACGTTATTCAAAAAACTGCCGGCGCTGTTGACCAGCCTCGTCCTGCTGGCCGCCCCGGCCGCGAGCAAGGCACAGGAACCGTCCGCCGACACCAAGCCCGCCGAAAACGGGGATCTCTTCAGTTTTGAAGGCACACTCAGCCTGCAGGGCATCACGCCCGACTACCATGCGACGTTCAGCATCAGCACCGCGTCGGGCGGTCGCCCGGTGATCAAAATCGATTTCCCTGTCACCAAGGGTTATCCGGGCATCAATTTTCCCACCCCGGCCCAAGGCTGGAATCTCTCCGACTTCGGCGGCGTTCAAGTCGAAGTGACCAACCCCGGAAAAACGGCGGCATCGGTCTATATGCGCATCGGTAATACCGACAGCTCGGTGCCGAGTCCGTGGAGCGTCGATGTGCTCCGTTTGCAGCCCGGCGAAACCAAAACGCTGAAGGTTCCCTTCGGAAAAGAGTTCGGTAAAAGCGCCTATCCGCTCAACCGCGCCCGCGTAACCAACATCAAGGTCTTCACCGATCCGGTGCGCACCCCCTTCGCGTTGCATGTATCGAAACTGCGCGCCTACAAGGCCGCCCAAACCGCATCGTCGGAAGCGCGGCCGGTTCCCGCCGGAGCCTCCAAACAATACATCACCCACACCACCTCCCCGACCAATCACGAGCGTCCCTACGGACAGGACTTGGTCCTCGTGAAGGACTGGACCTTCGGCAAGAACCGCCCCGACGCCACAATTCGCAACCGCGAGGATTTGGACAAGGAATTCTACTACCGTTACATCTACGACAAGGGCCGCCTCGACACACTGGCGACCTACTGGACGATTCATCGCGATTACCCCGAAGACAGCCCGAAATCGTTGCATGTGTTTGGCGACGACACCCTCACCCTCAAGGCCCGCATCCCGGCCGGCGGCGGTCTCAGAAAGGGCGGCATCGAATCGGGCATGCTGCGCGGCAAGTTCCCGGTTGTTCCCGGCATGTATGTGGAAATGCGCGCCAAACTCACCCGCGGCATCGGCGCCTGGCCCGCCTTCTGGCTCAACCCCGGCGTACAGTATCCGGACGGCACATTCTCCGAACTCCCCTGGCCGCCCGAGATCGATATCTTTGAGTTCTTCAATTGGCAGGGCCGCGAAAAGACGCGCGAGCTGTCCATGAACATCCAAACCAACAAAAAGCCCCAAAAATACGGCAACCCGTACGTCATCTTCAGCGCGACCAACAAAAACGGCGATTATGTCCCCGGTATGGATTTCTCCGAGACCTTCCACGTCTTCGCCTTGGATTGGCACGAAAACCGCCCGATTTGGCTGCTCGACGGCCATCCGATCAAGCAGGTCTACTACGAATGGAATGCCCCTCCCGCGCACATTCTGGTGACCAACCAACTCGGCATCGAATTCATCGACAAGGAAGTCATGAAACAGATGACCGCCGACGAATCCAATTGGGACTACGTCATCGACTACATCCGCGTGTGGAAGCGCCGGACCCCGTGAGCGCTTGATCCAACCGGCGGCCACCGAAAGGTGGCCGTTTTTTATGCATCCCGACGGATTGCTTCAGGGAAAAAACCGGCCCGACAGCCGGACGAACCCCTGATCAAGTGTTTAGCACTGATGCCGTTGTTACGACCGGTCTCGCGCGCATGCTGTGCGACACAGGAAAAGCCTTCGTTCAGCCGCCTGCTGGACCTCCGCGCTCCTTTGCGGCAAAATGAAACATCTCGCCTCGACCACCACGGGCATCGGCACCGCGGACGAACCCGTCCGCCACGTTGATCTCCGCAATGAACTCTCCTCGGACGCCCGGCTCAACTACGGCACCTGGACACATGACGACGCCGGTCTGCCGTGCTTCGACGGTCACTTCAAGGGAGCCGCCGCCGTCGAGCGTCCGTTCCTTCACGGGATCTCCAGCGGACGGTTGCAAGCGCTGATCAACCGGTGGGGGCTGGTCCATCTCTTCACGACTGAGGGCGGCTACACCGACCTTTCCGCCAACACGTTCAAGGGCCGCAGCGGGCTATACCTGGAACTGGAGACCAACGGAGAGCGACACACCTTGATTCATTCCGGGCTAACCCGGCCTCGCGCCATTCGCTACGGAACCGGCTATGCCCTTTTCTGCGGAGTCTGGCACGACGGGCGCGGCAGTGCGCTTTATGTGGAGCAAGAATTCTACACTCCTCCCGACCGCCACTCCCGCATGCTCGCGCGCTTTCATGTTCGCAACGTCGGTGGTCAGCCGCTGAACGGTCGCGTGATCGTGCGGGCGGATGTCGAACCCGACCGGCAGTCCGGCCCATCGCCTCGCGTTCTGCGCAAGGCACCCGGTCGCGTGACGTGGACCGGATTCCACCGCGGACTTGGCGACTATCAACTCTCGGCCCCTTCCGACTTCGATGCCTGCGAACCTGAAGGCGTTTCACTGCTCCTCGCCGCCCCTCTCTCGCTGCCGACACAGGGCACCCGCACCTTCACGGCTCAAGTCGGCTATGGTCCGACCCCGCTTCCCCCCGTGATCACACCCGAGGCATCTCGCGAAGCCTGGGCCCGGCGCCTCTCGCGCCTCACATTCTCCGACCAGGAGGCGTGGATGCGCGATGAAGCCCGGTGGAGCGCAGGCCAATTGTATTCCCATGAAGCCTGGGACTCCTCGGTCGGGGAACACTACATCAACCTCGGTGGCTATGGGTGGATCGGCTTCGGCGCGCGCGAGGTCCCCGAGACGGCCCTCACCGTGGCGGCGCACGATCCCGACCTCGCGCTGACGTGCCTGCGCTGGACCGCCAAGATCCAATACGCCAGCGGCGACATCCCTCACTGCCATGCGTTTCGCCGGCCCGCCGCCGGAGAAACGCTTTCGACCGGCCATAAAGAAAGCGACAACGAGATCTGGTTCGTTCTCGCCTGCGCCGAGGTCGTGCAAACAACCGGCCGGCTCGATTTTCTCGATGAACAGCTTCCGTTCTGGGAAGGCGAAACCGCCTTGTTATGGGAGCACATCCGCCGCGCCGTGGAATGGATCTTCACCGGCATCGGCGTTGGAGCCCACGGGCTCATCCGCATCGCCGACGGCGATTGGAACGACTACCTCTCCTTCATCGGAGCGCGTGGATTCGGCGAATCGATGATGAACACCGGCATGGCCTGTTGCGCCCTGGACCGGCTGCTGCCTCTGGCGCGCGTTCGCGATCCGGAATTTGCCGAAACCTGCGAGACCCGCCTGACCTCCTTGCGTGCCGCGGCGGCGACCGGGTTCGACGGGCATTGGTTCGTGCGCGGCTACACCGATGACGGCGCCCCTTTCGGCACCTGCGAAGAAAACCGCCTTTTCCTCAACGCCCAGAGCTGGTGCGTCCTCGGCGGCTGCGGGACGCTCGAGATGCGTGAAAGCGCCATGCGGGCCGCTCTCGAAAAATGTCACAGCGAGATCGGGCTCACCCTCATGAGCCGCCCGTACCCGTGCCCGCCGCCGGAGTATGTATCCACTTGTCCGATACCTCCCGGAGAAGGCGAGAACTCCGGGGTGTGGCCGCAGACGGTTCACTGGGCCGTCTGGGCGCTCGCCGAACTGGGCTGGACCGACGAGGCGCTCGACGTATGGCGCCGCATGAGCCTGCGCAATCACTCCCGTTTGCACCCCGAGGTTCCCTACGGCATCTTCAATGGACCCGACTGCTACTCCTCCCATCATGCCGGCGAACGCGAAGGCTGGACCCAGGTGGAGATGCTCGAACGGGCCAAATTCCCTCCGATGAACCCGATGGTCGCCTGGCAGGCCTTCAGTCTGGCCCGCGTGAACCAATCCCTTTCCGCAAAAACCGAACAACCCGTTTAACCCATGAAAATCCAAAACATTCTGAACGCCCTGCTGTTCACCGGCCTGTTGTCGCTGACAGGACCGTTGTTCGCCCAAGACGGGCCCTCGCCCTATCCGGGCGTCAAGGACGAGGCCTCCTGGCCGGGCGTCGGCCCGATTCGTTTCGGCGAGTGGATGGAGCAGAATCGCCAGTCTTTCTGGACCCTGCGCGAAAAACAACAGGGCGCGGTCGTGTTCGTCGGCGATTCGTTGATCGGCGGCTGGAAAAACGTCGGCCTGGCGTTCCCCGGGCTGAAGGTCGCCAATCGCGGCATCGGCGGCGACGTCAGCCGCGGCACGCTCTTCCGCTTCCAAGAAGACGTGGTGGACCTCAATCCGCGGGCGATCGTCTTGTGCGTGGGCACCAACGATCTCAGCGCACACGGCAACCCGGAGCACGTCGTTGCCAACATCTCCGCGATGGTCGATCTGGCCCGCAAAGCCAACCCGTCCGTTCCCATCGTGATTTCCACGATTCCTCCGCGCGACGCGCCCAAGGCGCCGATCAAACCGGGCGCGCTGAAGGATCTTAACACCCGTCTCGTCGGATTCGGCATCGGCAAGCAGAACCTGGTTGTCGTCGATCTCTTCACGGCGCTCTCCACACCCGAAGGCGCGCCGGATCCCCGATACATCGGCAAGGACGGCATTCACATCCTGCCGGCCGGCTTCGATCAACTGGCCGAATTGCTGCGCCCCGCCTTTCAATCGCTCGGAATAAAATAATCCCCCGCGAGGCTGCGCGTCTTCGCGCAGCCTCCTCCCTCGTTCGGTTTCACCCCCTCGTTTCGTTTACCCCGCCATGAAGTCCCGCGCCCCTTCCCCCCGGCGTCGTCAGTCCGGTTTCGCCCTGCTGATCACCATCACTCTGCTGGCCTTTCTGGTGCTGCTGCTGGTCTCCCTCGCCGCGCTCACGCGTGTCGAAACCCAGGTCGCGGCGAACAACCAACAACTTTCCCAAGCCCGCCAAAACGCGCTCATGGCGCTGAATATCGGGCTGGGCCGCCTGCAGGAGACCGCCGGCCCGGACACCCGGGTCACCGCCACCGGCGACATTGTCGCCAACCGCAACGTCGATAAAAAACACTGGACCGGTGTCTGGGACACCACCGCAACGGGAGCGGATAAAAACATCGGATGGCTCGTCTCCGGCACGGCTCCGGCCGGTTCCCCCGGAGTGGGCACCGTCCTTGCCGCCGGGCCGGAAAACTCGCTGGTCGAGCTCGTCGGCGGCGGATCAACCGATGTTTCCGCGGACGATCCGGCGAACAATCGAGTCCGCGTGGAGACCGTCCCCATCAAAGCCCCGGGCATCCCCGGACAGGATCCGCTTACCGAAACCACCATCGGCAACTACGCCTATTGGGTAGGCGACGAAGGAGTAAAGGCCAAGGTATCGGTCACTGATCCGTGGGCCGACCCATTCGATGAAACGCTGGCCGCCTTGATTGGCAGCCCGCCTCTGATGACGAAACCGGAAGCGGAAACACGGGCGGAAACCTACCGGTTCGTCGCCGCCCAACGCAACGGCATCGAAGGCGTCGATGCGGTCGATGGCACGCCCATCGGCGACGGCTACGCGGCCTCGGATACGGTATTCAAAGCCGCACTACCCAAACTGTTGACGCTTGCTCAAATGCCACTCGCAAGCACCGGGATCGCCGGGCAGGTCAGCTTGGCGGCTGCGCGCCAGAATCGTTTTCATGACCTCACCGTCGACAGTGTCGGACTGCTCACCAACGTCGTCTCCGGCGGTTTCAAAAAGGATCTGTCCGCCTGGGTCGCGACTTCTTCGCCTGCCTCACCCGCGCTCAACGACTTGATTATCGAGGGCGCCTCGTCCGACACGTCCAAATACGGACTACCCAAGTGGGGTCTTCTTCACAACTACGCTAGGACCCTGGAAAACGGAAATACGGTTCCACCCCGCCAACAAACGGCCACTCAACAAGGCGTCTACCCCGTCCTCACCTACGCCCGGATAGGCTACAACGTGAGCTGCCCGGCGGCGACCGAGCCTTACAAAGTCCACATCATGCCCATCGTTGCGTTGTGGAACCCCTACAACGTTCCCATCGCGGCCCATACTTACGAAGTCTGCTTCGCCTATGTTTCGGCCCACCCGGATGTCACCGATGACACCAAATCGCTTCGCCTGGGCTTCTATTTCCAGGGCCAGCCGAGCGGAGCCTATTTCTTTCCCGAAACGCTTCGCGTCGGAAGCACCCCTTACGGGACGGGAACGGGCGCGCAACGGGAGTTCTGGCGTTTCAAAATCCACACCAAACGCCTCGAACCCGGCGAAATCCGTCTCTACACCATCGATCCCGCCTTCGACGGGCTTCAGTACCAAAGCGGCGTGACCACCCTGAGCGACACCACGGTCGCCCCCGACAACTCCGTGTTCGTGCAGGGCAGTCCGCTGAGCACCGCGCAACTCGCCGCCAACACCTACTGGTACACGCTTCCGGAACACGCCGATGTGAGTAAACCGCAGGTCGCCCGGATGGAAATCCTCCTCACCGAACCGCCCCCTTCCGGCCTGGATGTCCCCCAGACCAACGCCGCGCTTCGCGACTACGCTTATCAGCGGATACTCGGCACCGGTATGTTTTGGCTGCCCAACACCGGCCTGATCACCATCCCTCCTGAAAACACCGGCGTCCCTCTCATTTACCAGCGCATTGAGCTGACGATGTCCACGCTGCCCGTCGGCGAGGCCCACCAGTTCTACCGCAATCCCCAAAGCACCCCGCGCTGGCTCGCCATGATCAATCCGCAGGCGGCGATCTCCCTCCGGAAACCGTTGCTTGAAAACAATCCATCCCCCACCACGCAGCGTCAGCTCAACTACAACCTGTCGTATTTGACCGAGGACTACATCAACAATCCCGCGCCCGCCTGCGTCTATCGCGAACCGCCTCAAACGGACAACGGCTACGTCTCCGCCGGAACCCGCGTCTCCACCACCGGCGCCGCCCAACGGCTCGTTGTACGCGAATTCCAACCGGCGGACGCGCCCCTCTTCTCGCTGGCTCAACTCCAGCATGCGAATGTCGCCACGTTGAATGTGAACCCGCCCTACACAATCGGAAATTCGCTCGCCAATCTCTACGTCCCGCGCAGCACCGACGATGCAATGTCCCCGGAGTTGATCACCGATTCGTTCGCCACCACGCCGGATTCGGGCTTCCCCGACAACGGCACGTTCAATCGCATCTACGACCTGTCCTACCTCCTGAATAAAACCCTGTGGGACGACTACTTTTTTTCCACCGTTCCCGACACCCTCCAGCCGGAGCAGGCCCTCTCGCGCCACTACCGCCTGCCCAACGCCCGTTACCAATTCAATTGGAGAAACGGCTCTCCCACTTCGGCCGAATACGACGGCGTCAAGACGATCGACAACGCGGCCGCCCACCTGCTCGTCAACGGCGGTTTCAACGCCAACTCCACCTCCGAACAGGCGTGGCGCGCCTTGCTCCACAGCCACAACGGCATCGAAACCGCCCCCAACGACAAGACTCACGTCTTCTCGCGCTTCTCCCGCCCGCTCGCCTCGGCCGAACCGAACGCCACCTGGCTCGGCTACCGCATTCTCTCCGATCAGGAGATCAATGCGCTTGCCGCGGCGATCGTAGCCGAGATTCGTCTCCGCGGCCCGTCCCTCTCGCTCGCCGAGTTCATCAACCGTCGCCTCGCCGCCGACGACACCGGACTCAAGGGCCCTCTTCAAGCCGCCATCGACAACGCCTCGCTTGCCGCGGTCGGCAACCTCAACAACATCGCGCCGTTCAACAACGGCCTTCCAGCCGACACCTACCCGCGCGACGTAAAAGACAACTTGGGCTACAACTACCCTCACTCCGGCGATCCCGAACAACAAGTCATCTACCTGGGCGGCACCAGCACCACGTCCCCGTCCGCGTCGCGCGCCGCATTCGCGCCAGGTTATCTCACTCAGGCCGATCTGCTCACCGCGCTCGGCCCGATCCTCACCGTCCGCTCCGATACCTTCCGCATTCGCGCCTACGGCGATTCCGTGAATCCCACGACCGGCGCGGTTGACGGCCGGGCTTGGTGCGAAGCCATTGTCCAACGCCTGCCTGATTACGTCGATCCGGGTGATGATGTCACCGCCTCCCCCGGCTCCCTCAACCCCACCAACCAGACCTTCGGACGACGCTTCAAAATCGTCTCATTCCGCTGGCTCGCCTCTCATGAAATCTAACCGCTCCTCCTTCTGTGCGACGGTCACCGTGCTCATGATCCTTCTGGGCATCGCCCCCGCCGCCCACGCCCTCCAGTTTCGCCTGCTCGGCTGGTCTTCCGACGATATCGATCTGCTCTTCGGCGAAAAAAAACCGATCGAACTGAGCGTATCGGTCAGCGGATTCTCGCCGGTGTACGAATTCAAAGGCGACGGACCGCTCGTCCTCTACAAAGAGGTGCTCAACGACAAGGGCCTGCCCGTGCGACAGACCGCCTGCACGGTGACGATCCCGAAGGGAATGGAAAAAGGAATTCTGATTCTCGTCCCCGGTGACAGCTCGCGTGCGGCCAGCCGAAAGGTCGTCGCCAGAAGACACGAAGGTCCGGCCACTCCCGATGCGCCGCTCATCTATGATTATATCCTGCTCGACGACTCCGAAGCGGCTCGTCCGTCCGGCACGATCGAGTTTCACAATTTCTCCAGTCTGCCCATCGCTCTCAAAGTCGAGACGCATCAAGTCGTGCTCGCTCCGAAGGAAAAAGCCCAGGTTCCCCTCCAGCCCGGAGTCAAACGGCTGGCGTTTCGCGCCGCCGCCCAACTGGGTGGAAAATGGAAGGTCTTCCTTACCAACCCGCTCACCACGCGCGGCCCCGATCGCATGATGGTCGTCCTGCGCGACGGTCCGCCCTCCTCGCAATCCGATGCCACCGGCGAACCCAATATCCGGATGATCTCACTCTACGACTGGCCCGCACGTCCGGCGCCATCGACAACGCAACTCCTCTCGTCGGCTTCACGATAAGACGACGATCATACCTGACGCATCACGTAGTGAATCGACCACTACAGCGAATCGTCCTTTCGCCCTTTCATGAAGTTATCCCGAGCCCTCCCTTTCCTCGCACTCCCCTGGCTTCTTAACGCCGGACCGATCGCCGGTGCCCCGTCTTCCGGGTTCGTGCTGGATCGTTACGGGCAAAGCACCCGCAAGGACTACCCGGGCAAAATCACCGAGGACGCCCAGCTCCACGCCGATTCCACCACTCCGTTGGTTTCGCTCGCCGGTGGTCCCACGCTCGATGCGTTCGGCGGGCTTGCCGGCAGCGGTGGGAAATACGGCCTGAGCAAAACCGGTTTCTTCCATGTCACCACAATCAAGGACCGCCACGTGCTGGTCACCCCCGAGGGAAATCTTTTTTTTCAACTCGGCGTATGCGGTATCGCCAACACCGACGACTACACCTTGGTAAAGGGCCGGGAACAGATCTACGAGTGGCTGCCAGCCAAGGACCCGGACAACGAGTTTGCCTCCGCGTGGCGCCCGGGCTCCGACGGGATCTTCTCGTTCTACATCGCAAACTGGATCCGCAAATACCAACGCCCGTTCACCTTCGATGAATGGTCCGGACAGGTCGTCGACCGCCTGCGCGCTTGGGGCTTCAACAGCGCCGGCGCGTTCTCCGTTTATTCAAAGACCATGCGGGAGCGCGGGTTTCCGTATGTGGCCATGGCCACTCCGAACATCGGCATGGGGTTGCGAATGCTGCCCGGCCGAATCGGCACGACCGAGGTGATGGACCCGTTCGCTTCCGGCAACGCGGAGAAACTGGCCGCGGCCTACCACAGTCGCCACGCGAACAAAACCTCCGCCGACCCGCTGCTGATCGGTTACTTCCTCGGCAACGAGCAACACTTCGAAAACATTCCGAAAGTCGTTCCGGCCTGCGGCACGGATGTCGCCGCCAAACTCCGCCTCGTCGCGCTCCTGCGGGAGAAATACGAGTCGATCGAACGCTTCAACACCGCCTGGAAACCCGCCTCGCCGTTCGCCTCCTTCCACCAGGTCGCGGCAACACCACTCGTCGTCTCCACCGATGAGGCCGCCACCGACGTACGCGCCTATTTCGAACTCTTCCTCGAAACCTATTACGAGATGGTTTCGACCGCCCTGCGCCGCGCCGATCCCAACCATCTCCTCATCGGCAGCCGCCTCACACCCGGCACGTCCAGCAACCAGACCGTTGTCCGCATCAGCGGGAAATACACCGACGTCGTCAGCATCAACTATTACACATTCGGCATTGAAAAAGAGTTCTTAGAACGCGTTCACACTTGGAGCGGTGGCAAGCCGCTGCTCCTGAGCGAATGGTATTACGCCACCACCGAACAGGGCCTCAACGCCCCCAACGAGGTCGCCAACGATCGCGAGCGCGGCATGGCCTATCGCAACTACATCGAGCAATCCGCCGCGCTTCCTTTCGTCATCGGCGCCCAGTGGTTCATCTATACCGATCAGTCCATCACCGGACGTTTCTTCGAAGGTTTCACCGGCGAAGGCTACAACACCGGTCTGGTCAACGTGGTCGACCGCCCCTACCCCGAGCTCGTTCGTCAGGCCGCCGAAACGCATGCCCGCATCTTCGATGTAATGCTGGGGACAACGCCTCCGTTCAAACACGAGGATCCTCGCTTCACCGGCATCCGCACCGACACCCGCAAGACGTTGACCATCCCTCGCGCGTTGCCCGGTCTGCGCATCGACGGGACCACCGGCAACTGGCCGGGCCGCCCCGCCGAGTCGCTCACGAGCCAGGGCCACGCGCTCGGCGCAATCGACCCTGCCTTTCGCGGAGACTTCCGCCTCTGCTGGGATGACGAATACCTCTACGTGTTTGTCCAGGCGAAGGACGCCACCCCCATGCTCAATCCCAAGCCGCCGGCCTACCTTTGGGCGGCCGACGGGGTGGAACTTTTCATCGGAGCCCGCGAACTCGACAAGCCCGGGACCATGCTTTTCAGCGATCGCCAGATCCTGCTCGGTGCCGGTGGCGCGGGCAAAATCCACATCGTGGATCATCCCGACGCCGCTTCACGCTGCACCGTCCTCGCCATCAAGGACGTCGACGGCGAAGGCTATGTGATCTCCGCCGCCATTCCGTGGGACGTACTCGATATCGACCCGTCGTCCACTCGCGAACTGCTCTTCGACATCGCCCTCAATAACAGCAACGACGGCGCGCAACGCCATCAACAGATCGTCTGGAACGGCACCTCGCAGAACTCCGGCGACCGTCGCTTTTGGGGCCGTGCCCGACTCACCGACAACTAAAACCCTCCTCATGCACATCCATTCGCTTCGCCCGTTCCTCATCGTCGCCGCCGCGCTTGTCGCCGGCCTCCCTTCGCTTCGCGCCGCCGACGGCCCCACTCCGTATCCACCGGCCAAGGACGAAGCCGCCTGGGCCGGCCGGGGTCCGATCCGCGTTCATGGATGGATGAATGACAACCGCGCCTACTTCTGGACCCAACGGGAAAAGGCCCAGGGCTCCGTCGTCTTCGTCGGCTCCTCCATGATGGGAAATTGGAAAGGTCTCGCCGCCGCTTTTCCCGGAGTGAAGGTCGCCAACCGGGGCATCGGCGGCGACGTCAGCCGCGGACTGCTTTTTCGCTTCAAAGAAGACGTGCTCGACCTGAATCCCCGCGCAGTCGTCATCAGCATCGGATCCAACGATCTGAGCTCCCACGGCGCACCCGCGGCTATCGCCGCGAACATCGCCGCGATCATCGATCAAGCCCGTGCGCACAACCCGGAACTCCCGCTCATCGTGTGCACCATTCCTCCTCGTGATGTGGCCAACGCCCCTGTCAAGCCCGGCGCCCACGCCGACATCAATGCCCGTATCACCGCGCTCGGCGCCGAGAAAAACGTCGTCATCCTCGACCTCTATCCTCCGTTCTCCAACGAAGATGGCACTCTCATCCTCGACTACTACGCCAAGGATCGCATCCACTTCACTCCGGCCGGTTACGAGAGACTCGCGTCCGTCATTCGCCCCGCGCTCGCGAAGGTCGGAATCGAAACCAAGTAATTTGATACCGATCAGCCGGGCGGTTTTTGACGGCCGCCCGCATTTTTATGAACACCGATCGATGGGTGGAAATGGATTTGTTTTTCTTTCGGGAAAAACCGTTCCGTAAACAAGCACGTGAATTGATCGATCGGCTCGCCCCGCTTTATCGCGATGTCGAGGGTGATCATGGCATCGTGCTCTGCTGTGCGTGGCTGTGCGATGTGGTCACCGAATGGAACGGCGATGCGAATCAAGTTTTGCCCTTTCGCAGTCCCACGATGCGCGGCTGGTCAGGTTGGAGCTACGCCGACCTGAAGGACCTGATCGACGTGCTCAAGGATGAAGCACGCGAAGCGGGTCTGCCCCGGTTGAAAATGGGCATCATGATGGTCGCATGGCCGGTCTTCGATTGGGGCGAGGGCGGCGGTTATGATTTGAAGAGCGGCTGGTATGACCGGCACCCGGAACTCTACGGCACGGATTTCTGGAAGAGCATCGACTACCGCAAGCGTCTCAAAAAAGACGATCACCGCTATGCATCCCGCCCCAACGGTATTCAGGAAGGCACGTCCTTCGGCGATTTCTTCTCAGGCCAATGGAAGTTGCTTTCCCGCTTTCTGGAGATCGACGCCATCCATTTTCGAGACGGTTTTCTCGGACGCGCGATCTACGAAATGGTCGGCCCGTTCGGCGAAAAGGGTCCGGCCAACCCGGACGACTTTGCGCATTGGACCCAGGAACTCATCGCGTTCTTCACGGCGGCCAAGGCGGCCAATCCGGACTGTCTGGTCATGGCTTACTCCTCCGCTCGCAGTGCGGTCGGCGAATACCGCGTGGGCTGTTTCGATCTCACCGCGTTGGTCGCCTCCGGCGGCATCGACGTGTGGATCGATCAGACATGGGCGGGAGCCTGGCAGGACTGGTGGACGCACGAGTTCCGCGGCTGGACGTTTCAACTCGCCAATCTCATCGCTCATCACGCCATGGTGGTTTCAGGCAATCGTCTGCGGGAAACACCCTGCCGCCACTACCACCTGATCGAGACGTGGGATGCGTGGGAGCCTTGGGACACGCTGCATCAAGTGCCCATGAAGTTGCGCTGGGGCATGTGGGCCTTCACCCATGCCGCCGTGGCGACGCCCGAAGGCCTGAGCCGCACTGGCGGTTCTTATATCTCTTGGGCGCATAATTGGAGAGGTCACCTGCTCAGCACCGAGGACGTCGGTTTTCTTCGGAGGAATCTCAATGCCGCGGTGGAGAACGCCAACGAGCTGGAAGAAGTCTATGGCCCGGCCCTCGCCCTCAACCCGGGGCAAATGGCGGCGATTCAGAATTCCCGCGCCGACACCAATCCCGGCGACCTCATCGACGACGAATGCGGCATGTTGATGAAATGGGCGGTGCCGTGCTTGTCGGGCGTCAGTCTGGACGCACCGCCGGTGGCACGCGAAGGCTACATCTTGCAAAACCCCGCCGGCCTCACGCCGGAGTGGGCCGATCATTTGCTTGCACCGTCGACCGCCTACATCGCGGCCGGCCCCGGCCAATCGATCGACAAGCGGCTCTTGAACGATATCGGCGTTGCCGACGGGGTCACCGAATTCGGGTTTGGCAAACACCATTTGGAAGGACCCCCGCTGACTCGCGACGAGATCGGTAAGATTTCGTCCGTGAGCATGGCCCCGTCCCGCAAATTCTCCGCCGGCACTTCACGCGTCATCGCCGAGACGGAAAAAACCGTCCTCATTGCGCAGGCTGCGGACACCCCCCACTTCCTCTGGCAACCGCCCTATCCGTTCACGCAAACGTCGTCCTGCCTTGGGCAAAGTCAGTATGGCTCCCTGGCCCCGTTCATTGCGCTGGCCCGAGCATGGCAACGCTCGCAACGCGGAGCCGCGGCGGCATGGGTTGAAGACTTCCCGTGCCACATGCCCGTGGCCTTTCATCTGTGGCGTAGTGGCGGCCAGATTTACATACTGCTGGGCAATCTTGAAACGGGCATCACCGGCGATTCACGCACCCCGCGGGAGATCACGTTCACGTTGAACAAAGCCACGCTGAAACTCGCCGCCGGAGGCACCTATGTTTTGGAAAATCTGGACAACGCGAATACGATCACCCCGGTCTCGAATATCAGGAATACCCTCACCTTCCGCGTCACGTTGGAACCCCAGGGTTCATCCGTTCACCGCGTGCGAAACCAAGATTGATCCACCAGCCTGAGGTTCACTCCACCCGCGTCTAGGCCACGACGGCCAGCACTTGCGGCCAGATAAACTTGAACGGGCGAGTGAACTCACGCGGCCGCTCCGCGATGCCCCGCGTCACCTCGCTCGTGGCAAACCATTCGCCCCGCTCGACCTCCGCCGGGTGCAAGACAAACGGGCCTTCAGCCTTGAGCCGATAGACCCACGCGAACTCCCATCCGGTATCGGCACATGCGTTGAGCTTGAATAGCGGTTCGAGCCCATGCTTCGGCTGCACCACCAGCCCGATTTCCTCGCTCAATTCACGCACCACGGCGGCATCGTAAGCCTCACCACTGTCAAGGTGCCCCGAACACGAAGAATCCCAGCATCCCGGAGACGTATCCTTGAGCATCGAACGTTTCTGCAAAAACACCCGGCCATCCCCGCCAAATGCCAACGCATGGACCGAACGATGCAACAAGCGCCCGCGGTGTACCACCTTGCGCGTAGCCTGTCCGGTCACCTCGTCGCGGTCGTTGACCACGTCGAATAGTTCATCGTCGCGCTGGGCGGTGAGAAAAGGATCCATGTTTTTTGTTATCGCTTCGCCGGAAGCGGACTCTTTCGTCTGTCAAAACTGTCCTAAGTTCCCATGCCAAAAATCGACGTCAATAAGGTTGCTGAAATTCTGAAACGTAACGAGCTCGAACCCGCCCTGCTCCGCCAGATCGTCGAAGAGATGAACCTGCTCGTACAACCCGAGGTCGACGAAGAGAAGCCGCCGGCGCTCAAGAAACAATGGGCGATTCTCATTTCGGATCCCGAAGGCCGCCTGCCCGAGGGCAATGATTTCGTCGGCTGGATCCTTCAGATCCCCGAAAACGAGAGCATCCTCACCACAACGGAGCGCATCTTCAAGGGCGCCTATGAATTCAACACCACCAAGAAGGGCCGCTTGATGCCCGCGAAAACGGTGGGCGAAGCGCTCGAACACATTCCGGCCAAACACTTCAAGGAGTCCGGATTGTTCGTAAAGACCAAGATTCCGGTCCTGATGCTCAAGACGGACAACGAGATCCCCACCGAGTCGACGGACAAGGACACCCGCCGGCGCAAGGTGGATTAAACAAAGACAAAACAGGTAATACTCGCTATCAATAAGCGAGATATAAAATCCATCACCCCGACCAAGTTTGCGGTGGCTTGCCGGGCACGCCTTCTTGAATATAGCTTTCGGCCATTCACATATGGCCCTCTTCGTCGTTGCGGTATTTTTCACGCTCACACTGTCCTTCATATGCTCCCTGCTTGAGGCGATGATCCTGAGCACGACCGTCAGCGAAGTCGAAGCTCTGAAACGCGACCGGCCCAAGCAGGGAAATCTGTTGGAGACCCTCAAACTCCGTCTCGACGAGACGATCTCCACCGTCCTCACGGTCAACACCATCGCCAATACCCTTGGCTCCGTCTTGGTCGGCGGTCTTGCGATCAAGCTCTTCGGTGAAGCCTGGCTCGGTGTTTTCTCGGCCGTCATGACGGTCTCCATCTTGGTCTTCTCGGAGGTCATCCCCAAGAATATCGGCGTCGCCTATCGCAAGCGCCTCCAGCCGGTCGTCGTTTTTCCGCTCACCGGGATGGTCAAACTGTTCCGTCCGGTCACGTGGATGTGCAATCTGGTCGTGCGCGTATTCATGCCGACCACCACCGCCAA
This sequence comes from Opitutaceae bacterium, assembly GCA_024711005.1. Taxonomy (GTDB): domain Bacteria; phylum Verrucomicrobiota; class Verrucomicrobiia; order Opitutales; family Opitutaceae; genus Rariglobus. The sequence continues at coordinate 21,936 of JANJTQ010000022.1, forward strand.
CGCCCACGCGTCCGGTGACGAGATAATCCTGCTGGCCCAACGCGGCGCCAAGGACGGAAGCCTGACCAAGAGCGAATCCAGCATCATTGCCAATGCCTTGTCGCTGGACGATGTCAGCGTGCGCGAGATCATGACACCGCGCCCGGTAGTGACCGCGCTTAATCGCTCCGCCACCGTCGGCGAGGTGTTTGGAAAATACTCCAACATCCCCTTCGCCCGCATCCCGGTCTATGATCGCAATCTCGACAATATCGTCGGTCTCGTTCGTCGCCGTGATCTCCTCAAAGCCAAGGCCAACGACCACGACCTCGATCTCGTCGAAAAGCACATGCAGGAGATTCACTTCATCCCGGAAACCGCCACCGTCGCGAACGCGCTTCAACTCTGCCTGAAGACCCATCAACAGCTCGTCGTTGTCATGGACGAGTTCGGCTCAACGGCCGGCGTGGTTACGATGGAGGACGTCTTCGAGCAATTGCTAGGCCGGGAAATCTTCGAAAAAGACGACATCGCAGTGGATATGCGCGCCCTCGCATTGGCACGCCTCGCCAAACAAACGCATCCCCGCCTCAGCACCCCCACGCTGCCTCAACCCGCCGGGAAAGACTGACCAGCGGGCTCCCGCCCCGTCGCGTCATCTCAACCCGTACTCCCACGGCTCGATTCCGCGCGCCTTCAACGCGGCGGCCAGCGCCTGCAAGTCCAGCTTGGCACCCGGCTTGACTCCGTTTGTGACGAACCATCTTTGGTTCAGCTCCACCGCAAACTTCAGCCCATCGCTCCGGGAGCGCACCGGCGTTTCATCAAAGGGGTGCAATTGATGGATTTCCTTCAAAACGCCGTCCGCGGAAAAGAACCCGATATCGAGCGGCGTCGGCGTATTGCGCATCCAGAAGCTCATCTGCTGCGGTCCTGGATAGACGAAGATCATTCCCTCGTCGGGTTTCAAATCACGTCGCTCCATCAACCCGCGCTCCATCTCGCGCGCCTTCACCGCCAGTTGAAGGCGCACCGGCTTTCCGCCCAGCGGTATCACAAAGAAATCCGTCGCGGCCTTCGGGGCGACCTGCTCGCGGGGCGCATCGCTCCGTCCGCAACCGGTCACCAGCGAGAGCGCCACCAAGAGCACCTGCATGCGCAGCAGAAACGAAACCGGATTTGCGTTTTTCACGGAGCACGTGACTGATCGTTTCCCAACTCAAACACAACTTCATCGTGTCCCGACGCACCGCTTCTTCCCCTCTCCTTTACGCCGATACCACCCGCAGTGCCGACATGTTGTATTTCGGCGGCTTTAGCGCCCCCGACCCGTTCATCGCCTTCGGAGTACGCGGAAAGAAGATCGCCGTCCTCAATGCCCTCGAATTCGGACGGGCAAAAAAATCCTCGGGATTCGACACCGTCCTACCGCTCGAACCCTGGAGCGAGAAAGCCCGCACTCTCCACCCGGATATCAAGGTCAGCACCGCCGGAGTCATCGCGCTGCTCGCGAAGCATTATAAAATCCGCTCCTTCGATATTTCGCAGGATTTCCCCACCGGCCTCGCCGACGGCCTGCGAGCCCTCGGACTGAAACTCACGCCCGTCCCCGCGCTCTTCCCCGAGCGCGAGATCAAGACCCCCGCCGAAGTCCGCGCCCTCCGCGAGGGCAATCGATGCAGTGCCCTCGGCATCGCGGCCGCCGAAAACCTTCTCCGCAAAAGCAAGATCAAGGCCGGCAAACTCATCCTGGACGGACGTCCGCTCACCTCGGAACGCCTGAAGATCGCCATCGAGATCGCCTGCCTTGAGGCCGGCGCACTCTCCATCGACACCATCGCCGCCGGTGGCGACCAAGCCTGCGATCCACATGAACGCGGACACGGACCGCTCCGGGCCAACGAACTCATCGTCGTCGACGTGTTCCCCCGCGTGACCGCCTCCGGCTACCATGGCGACATGACGCGCACTTTTCTCAAGGGCCGCGCAAACGAAAAACAACGGCAGCTGGTCGCGGCCGTGCGCACCGCCCAGCTTGCCGCACTCGACGCCGTTCACGCCGGGGTAAACGGCCGTCACGTCCACCAACAGTGTCTCAATGTTTTCGAGCGCCACGGGTTCAAAACCAAACGCTCCCCCAAGGGCTCCGTGGGTTTCTTCCACGGCACCGGCCACGGTCTCGGGTTGGAAGTGCACGAAGCCCCTCGTCTGTCCTCCGTCGATTACGTCCTGAAAAAAGGCTCCGTCGTGACGATTGAACCGGGTCTTTATTATCCCGGACTCGGTGGTTGCCGCATCGAGGACGTCGTCCAGATCACGGACCGTAAACCGAAGATGCTTTCCTCGTTTCACTACGATTGGGAAATCCGGTGAGCCACACATAATCGCCGACCCCATGCCCGAACTCGCCGAGGTTGAGTTTTATCGCAGACGCTGGAATCCCGGCCTCGGCCATGTCGTCACCGAGGTACGATTACACCCCAAGGCGTCCGTTTTCCGCGGCATGGATCCCATCGAGATCGGACGCCGGCTCATCGGCGCGACCTTGCGCTCCTCGGAAGCCGCGGCCAAGCAGATGCTCTTCCGCTTCACCGCCGCGGACACAACCCCTTTGTGGCTCGGTATCCACTTGGGCATGACCGGCGAACTCTCCGCGCAACCGACCGGCTACACCCCGGCGAAGCGAGACCATCTCGTACTCGGTCAAGCCGGCCGCAGCCTGGTGTTCTCCGACGCCCGCATGTTTGGCCGCGTACAGATCGCGATCGGCAAAGAAGAGCCCGCTTGGTGGACGGAGATCGCACCGGCGATTCTTTCGTCCGCCTTCACCGTCGAAGCGGTTTCAATATTTCTTCAGCGCCGTGGTCGCACCGCCATCAAGCCGGTGCTGCTCATGCAGGAACGCTTTCCCGGAATCGGCAATTGGATGGCCGACGAAATTCTTTGGCGCGCCGGCATTCATCCCAAGCGGCTCGCCGGTTCACTCGCTCCGTCCGAGATCAAAGCCCTGCATCGTGAAACCCGTCGGGTCGCCGAGGGCGCACTCAAGATCATCGGCGCGGCGGACACGATCGTCCTGCCCGATCCACCGAAAACCTGGCTTTTCCCGCACCGCTGGGAAAACGGCGGCAAATGCCCAAAGACCCGCGCCCCACTCATCCGCGAAGACATCGGCGGTCGCACGACTTGCTGGTCACCGGGTCGACAAAAGCTCTAGCTATCCGCCTTCATCCATGAAACTCCTGCCGAACACCAAATTCGTCCTCATTGGCGATTCCATCACCGACGCCGGTCGCGACCCGTCCGGCGAAGCCACACCGTGGGGCGCCCCCGGGCATGGCCGCGGTTACGTCGGCCTGGTCGAGGCCTGGCTCGGTGCCACGCGCCCGCAGGACCGCATCCGCCTCATCAACCGCGGCAACAGCGGCAACACCGTCCGCGATCTCAAGGCCCGCTGGAAACCCGACGTGCTCGACCTCACCCCCGACTGCGTCTCGATCATGATCGGAGTGAACGATGTGTGGCGCCAGTTCGACACCCCGCTCAGGCCCGAGGGCCACGTACTGAAGGATGAATACGCCCGCACCTTGGAGGAACTCGTCACTCTCACCCGTCCGCACGTAAGCGGTCTCCTGCTCGCCACGCCGCATATCATCGAACCCAACCGGGCCGATCCCATGCGCAAGATGATCGACGAGTACGGCAACATCGTCCGCGAGCTCGCGAAAAAATACGACGCTGTCTTCGTCGACGTCCAGGCCGCCTTCGACGAAGTCCTCGTTCACACCCACCCGATGACGCTCGCGTGGGACCGTATTCATCCCAACACCACCGGACACATGATCATCGCCCGCACCTTTCTTAAGGCGCTTGGTGAACTCTAAACCGGTCATGGCATCCAACCGTCAACGCCTCGACGAACTCCTCGTCGCCCGCGGCCTCGCCGATTCCCGCTCGCAGGCCAAGGCGTTGATCATGTCCGGCCGCGTGCTCCACGGAACCGAGCGGCTCGACAAGCCCGGCAAGGAGTTCGCGGCCGATATCGAGCTCACGGTCGAGCAACCGCCGCGTTTCGTCTCCCGCGGCGGGGAGAAACTTCAAGGTTTCGTCGAAGCGTTCGCCATCGACCTGAACGGCGCGCATGTGCTGGACGTCGGCGCCTCCACCGGCGGCTTCACCGACTGCGCACTCCAGTCAGGGGCCGCCGATGTGGTGTGTGTCGACGTGGGCCGCGCCCAGCTCCACGCCAAGCTCCGGGCCGATCCGCGCGTCACCAATCTCGAAAAAATCAACGCACGTCGCCTTCAAGCCGCCGATCTGCCCCGATCCGAGTTCGACGCCATTGTCATGGACCTGTCGTTCATCTCGTTGAAAAGCGTGCTGCCCGCCGTATGGCCGTTTCTTGGCGATGGCGGCGTCCTGGTCGTCCTCGTCAAACCCCAGTTTGAAGCCGGCAAGGCCGAGGTAGACAAGGGCCGCGGCATCATCCGTGACGTCGCCGTACAAGATGCCGTGCTCGCGGACATTCAATCCTTCGCCTTGGCCAATCTGGCCGGCGCGTGTCTGGTGGGAACGATGGATTCCCCCATCAAAGGAACCGACGGAAACCGCGAGTTTTTGCTGGGGCTCCGGAAGGGATGATTTGCAGGAAGGAAGGATCGCCGTCGGGTGTTCCGAAGGCCAACGGAACCGCATGCGATACGAGCTCCTTTTTGTTCGGTTTAGGCGTTTTCGTGGTTTCGCCCCCTCTTAATTTAGTGCTCATTGGTGGGCATCAGTGGTTCCCCACGTTCCGATCGTCATGCCGCCCATCCGCAACCTCGCCTTCGTCGTTAACGAACAGAAAGCCGACGCGCCCGAACTCGCCACCACATTGATGGCGCTCGCCGAAGACGCCGGGGTCGCGGTGAAACGGGCCGATTCTTATCCCGTCGCCGACGGATTTCTCAAGGGACAGGACGCCTGCTGCGTCATCGGAGGAGACGGCACCCTGCTGGGCATCGCCCGCGAAGCCGCACGCGAACAGGTTCCGATCATCGGCGTGAACCGCGGCAGTCTTGGCTTTCTCACGACTTTTTCAGCCGACGAAGCGCGCTCCCACTTCACCTCCTTGTTGAAGGGGGAATTCCAAGTCACCCACCGCTCACTGCTCGAATGCTCCACCGGGCCCGGCCAGCATGACCTCGCGCTCAACGACGTCCTCATCAAAGACGAGGTCAACTCCCGCATCGTTCATCTCGAAGTGTTCGCCGACGGCGAACTGGTGACCGACTACTATTGCGACGGCCTCATTTTCTCCACGCCTACGGGTTCGACCGCCTACAACCTGTCCGCCGGCGGTCCACTGATCCACCCCACGGCCGATGTGATCGCGATGACACCCATTTGTCCTCACACGTTGAGCAACCGCTCGATCATTTTTCGCGATGGAGTGAAGCTTTTCGTTCATAATCGCAAGGAGCACTCCCGTCTGCTCGTCGCCATGGATGGCCAGCGCAATCTCAAGGTCTGCGAAACGTCCCCGGTGGAAATCACCATCGCCAAGCAACGCCTCCTGTTGGTTCAGCGCCTCGACTACTCCCATTTCTCCGTCGTACGCACCAAGCTCAAGTGGAGCGGTGGTTACGCCGAACGGAGGAAGACCTGACCGGCCGCCCGGCGCGACCACAGCCACGAATCCGTCGCATCCAGACACGAAAAAAGCGCGGCCTTTCAGCCGCGCCCGAACCAAATAGAAAAATCTTCGATCAACTCGTCGGCTCCATCGCCGCGGCTTCTTTCTCAGCCTTCTTCTTCTCAGCCGCGGCCTTTTTCTGGTCGGCGATTTCTTTCTTCGCGGCTTTTTCTGCGGCCAGTTCGCTCTCATCAAGCTTACCGTCCTTGTTGGCGTCGTACTTTTCCAGACGCTTGGCCATTGCGCCAGCCGACTTGCTTTCCTTGTCGGCGAGCCACGCGGCCTTCTCCGTTTCGTCGAGTACGCCGTCTTTGTTGAGGTCGTATTTTTTGAGGACGGCCGCGGAGACTTTTTTCTCCTTCGGGGCCTTGGTTTCGTCGGCCCGTGAGACCGTGATTGCACAAACTGCAACGAGCACACAAAGGGCGCCGCGCAGGGTGGAAATAGCTGGGTTTTTCATGACAGTAATCTGCATGAAAGGCTGAATATAAAACGCAATGAATTTACGTAAAGATCATGAATTTTATGGTTTCATCACGAGTTGCGTACGCAGTTTTTTTTGAAAATACCTGCGTGCGAATGCCTTCAGATCGGCGATGGTCACCGCATCGATGTGCGCGTCATACGTGGCGGCATCGTCGACCGGCAACCCATAGAGCGTGTTCAACCCGGCGTGCATTGCCCGCGCACCATTTGTCTGAAGTCCCATGCGACGGCCGGCCTTCAGACGAGTTTGGCAGCGCACCAACTCGGTCGCGTCCACCCTGCCGGCCTGCACGCGGGCGATCTCCGCATCGATTTCGGTCAATACTTCGCTGGCGGTGGCGGGCGCGGTGCCCGCGTAAAACATAAACATACCCACATCGATTCCCGTCACGCGGCTGGACCGCACAAAATAGGCCAGTCCTTTTTCCTCCCGAACCCGTTCGAACAAGCGCGACGACATGCCGCTGAAAAGTTCATCCGCCACCTCTCCGATGTAGTAGTCGTCCGCCAGCAACCCCGGTCCGGGAAAAGCCTGGAACACCACGGCCTGTTCGCGCGGTTGCTTCTCGATAAAATCGCCCACCTCGCCCGGCTTGGTAAACACCGCCGCACGCTTGGGCGCAGCGCCCCGCGGTAGCTTGGAGAGGAAGGCCTTCAATTTCGGCCCCAGCACCTTCGGGTCAAAATCTCCCGCCGCGACCAGGACGACGTTGCCCGCCACGCCTAGGCGTTTCCACAATGCGGCAAGATCGGCCGGCTTGAGCGCGGTGAGCCCTTCGATTGTCCCGTGCGAATCAATGCCGAACGGATGAGCACCGAAAAACTTCCGGCGAACGAGCTTCTTGCCAACCGTCACCACATCGTCGGCGTCCTGTTGCAAGTCCGCGAGCTGTGCGTCGCGCTCCACCTCGAAACTCGCCCGTTTAAAGGCAGGTGTGAGCACCGCGTCCGCCAGCGCTTCGATCGCGCGTGTCGCATCGCCCGGCAGCACCTCGGCCGCGAGACCAAAGCTGTTGTTGCCCGAAAACGGGTAGAACGAACCCCCGACCTCCTCGATGAATTTTGCAACTTCGGCGGCCGAGCGTTTCTTCGTGTCCTTGGTGAGCAAGGTCGCCAGCAGCGAAGTCGCGCCGCGCAATCCGGCCGGTTCGTGAACCGGCCCGCCTTCGCATAGCAGGCGCAGGTGGAGATTCGGCAGCCGTCGATCCGGCCGCAGCAACAGGCGCGCACCGTTTGGCAAGGTCTGCTCGACGAATGAATCGGGCACACGATCCGTTACGACGATCGTGGATGTCGCGGGTTGCGCGGTCTTGGGATTCAAGGACACGGCGGTGACGCGTCCGGCTCCAAGATAAGCACGCAACACGCGGCGCAGGTCCGTGGCCTTCACGCGTGCGAGACGGGCGAAATACGCCTTCGCAAAGTCAATATCACCCGCCACCACCTCGGCGGCGCCGAGTCGCGACGCCTGTCCCGACATGGTCTTGCGAGTGTTGATTTCGCCGACCACCAGCTGGCGAAGCGCCTTGCGGATCTGTCCGGCGGTGAACCCCTTCGCGGCCACGCGGTCGAGTTCGTGCCGTACCGCGGCCGTCGCGGCTTCACGATTTCCTGGTTCGCAGACAAAGGAAATATAGAACAGTCCCGTCTCGCCGGGATTCCAACTGGTCGCGTCGATGCTGTGAACGAGTCGCGCTTTCTCCCTCAAGGCCTGCCAAAGCACCGAGCTGTCACCCTGCCCCAGCAGAACCGCCAACAAATCAAGGACCGGCGCATCCGGATGAGTCAGCCCGGGGATCTGCCACGAAAGCCCCGCCCGGGTCAGCTCGACATCCTCGTAGCGGTGCAGTGCGCGCGGAGCGAGTTGGGGAGGCTCCGGCAATACCAACACCGGCGCCAGCTTGGCGCGCGGCGCGGAACCGAAATGAGCTTCAACCTGGACGCGCACGGCCTCCGGATCGACATCGCCCGCGACCACCACCACCAGATTATTGGGCACGTATCGGGCCCGATAATACGCCAGCAGATCGTCGCGGGTGACGGCGGTGAACACGTCCTTGTAACCAATCACCGGATACCGATACGGATGCTGGCGGAACGCGGTGTCGAACAACGCCTCGCCCAGACGATGGTCCGGGTCGTCGTTGCCCATGGCGATCTCGCGCAGGATCACGTCCTTCTCCCGCGCGACTTCGTCGGCGGGCAACGTCGAATGGAGGACAGCGTCGGCGAGCACGTCGAGCGCCACGCCCACATGCGCGGACGGCAGATCAATGTAGTAAACGGTCCGGTCAAACGTGGTGTAAGCGTTAATGTTGCCACCGTGCGCCTGCACCGTCGTCGAAATTTCACGTCCGGCTCGACGCTCCGTGCCTTTGAACAGGAGATGCTCCAAGTAGTGTGAAAGCCCCCCGCCGAGCAGTCCGCCTTCGTGAATACTGCCCGTCTTCACCCAGACTTGCACGGAAGCAACGGACGCAGATGTGTCCCTCTGCACCAGCAGAGTGAGGCCATTGGCTAGCACAGCTCGCTCGGGAGGCAGCTTCCAAAAGGTTTCGAGTAGGCGGAGATCTGAAGCGAACGAAGAATTGGATTTGGACATGAAAAACAACGAACGATGCGCATCCCCGTTGGCGGTGCGAGCGGCTTTAGCTCGGCACCGATTTAATCTCCCCGGGGTGGCATGCGAGCGAGGCGATCCCGCCTGATGTCGCCACCGGACACCCACCCAACCGGACGCCGCGTCGTTGCTTAGCCGTAACAATTCAATTGAAGGCGGAGTGGCGGGGTAAGATGGCGAGCGATTTCGGTGGTGAATGACCAAGGAATACCCGGAGGGTATTTCGCCGGGAATGAAGCACCGAAAGGTGCCGTCAGATTACCTCGGTACGACCCTCTCAATTGAATTTTTACGGCTAAGCCCGTTCAGGCGGAAACAGCCTAGGCCCGCATAGGCTTCCGTACCGCCGCTCCGAGCGTGCAGCCGAGGTCACGAGGCTGGCTGGAGGGTGGAGAACACCCGGCCTCGTTACCTCGGCTGCCAACCCCTCAGACCAGCGTCATCAATTTACCCGGAGGCAGGTCGACGAGTTTACCGTCCACGTTGAGCGTAATCGTCAGCGCACTCGGATTGAACGCGGTCTTTCGGTTGGCCGCGATCTGTACCCGACGGCGCGCCTCCTCGTAATCGAACAGCTCGATGTTGGTGCAGTACCACACGTCCGCATGACCCGAGAGCGGCTTGTAGATCCGCTCGATCCCCGCCCAGTCGTTCTTGTCGAAGAACTCAAAGGCATGGCCCCAGACATAGAACACGCCCGAGTAGCGGGCGTTGCCGTGAAGTTTTTCAAATCTCTCAGGCACCGTCGGATCGGATGCGTATTGATGCGCCGTGCTCGCCCACGCAAGCGGCTCGGCGGGCGGGAAACAGTTGGCCGCATTTTCGCACGTGCGGCTGTAGACGATACCCAAACCACGCAGCGTTTCGATGACCTGCGGACTGAATGCGCCGAACGGATAAGCCATGCCGCGCACCGGATAACCCACCAGGTCCTCGAGCGCCTTGCGGTCCTCCAGCACCTCGGTCGCGATCTGCGAAGCATCGAGCCGATCAAGCCAGGGATGCGTGACGGTATGGATCGCGACTTCGTGGCCGCGGTAAACCTCCGCGACCTCGGAGGCGTCGAGATACGTGCGCGTGCCGGACTCGACCGCGGGCTTTCCGGTCCGCTGAAGTTTGCCCGAGTTGATGTTGAAGGTGCCCTTGAGTCCCCACGCGTTGAAGGCCTCCACAACACGGCGATCAAAGGTGTGCCCGTCATCGAAACTGGTGGTGACAGCGATGCGTTTTCCGGCGGGAAAACGGCAGATTTCAATGCGAGCAGGGACGGTGGATTCGGAGCTCATGAAGAAAAAAAGAATGAAAGATCCCAGCGTTAAGCGAACTCACAAATCGTGTCCAACGCCAAACCCGAGGCGGATTTCTCTTCATTTTCAGAGGAGAAAATTATTTCGTATTTATTTATCGGATACGGAAAATTCGCTTCGGTCGGCGTCCCCAAAAACGTGAGGTTAGGCTCACTGGACACTTGCAATTCTCGCACGCTCACTGATGCTGTCGCTGCGCGGCGCATAGTGCGCCAAGCGCCCGAAGACATTATTCGGGCGTCATACCAGAACCAAAACATCCATACAGGAACATCCCATGGCCAAAGCCAAAAAGACCGTTAAGAAAGTCGCAGCCAAGAAACCCGCCGCCAAAAAAGCGGTGAAACCCGCCGCCAAGAAGGCTGTGAAGAAGGTTGCCGCCAAGAAAAAGAAGTAACGAGTTCGCGCTCGTTATTTTTTTGCAATCAACAGCCGCCCCGTTTCGGGCGGCTGTTTTTTTTGGGCTTTTTCAGAGGTAAAACAGCTCGAGCGCTTCAGCCGCGGCCGTGTCGGCCGCGTGGTTCGAGATCGGCTCCGAATCCCGGAGCACGCCCGACACCGGGCGTCGCTACATCGAACCAGCCTCACTGCAACCAGGTCAGCGCAGGCCGGTTCACCGACCAAGCCAGATCGCCCGGTCCGGCCCATTTGCATTTGCCCGTGCGTTCATCGCCGTCGAGGTAGGCAACGAACTGCAACAGCGGCCCCCCTTCGGGCGAGACCCAGAACTTTACGATATCGAGCGCCGGCAATGTTTGGCGGCCGAGGATTTCCACGAGGGGAAAGTCGACCAGCCCGCTGAAGGAACGATAGACCACCTCGGTGCAGACGAGTTTGTCCGCACTGAAGAAATCGAAGTCGAAATCATAGGGTTTCCCCACGTGACTGAAGGCCCGCGCGATCACTTCGCGTCTCTGAAGCGGCGTGAGTTTTGGCCGCAACACCGCCACCGAATCCGCCTCGCCGATCGAATGCGCCACCGTGGAAAACACCACGCCTTCACTCACCGCCTCGATGATCGCCGGCAGGTGTCCGCTCGCATCCGGCTTGGAAAATTCCGCGAGGTGCCGCTGAATGCGCATATCTTTGTCGAGCCCGGCCGCCTTCAACTGCTCCGCCGTTCCCACATAGAGCGCCGAGTGCGGCCAGTAGCCCGGAAGGAACGCATTCGAAAGATACCAGTTGCGTCGCTCGATCAAGATGTCACCCGGCTGCAAGAGCGGGCTCAAGCGCTCCACCAACTCCGGGGTGATCAGCGATTCCCCATGGCGGGGCTGGCGGATCTTCGTGTCGCCGATGAGGGTGGAGACCGTCGAGCTCGCCCGATAATAACCGCCCTTCGCCGCCCCCTTCACGTCGGCCAGCGCCGTGTCGACTTTATAGGAGAACAGTTCCTCCGACAGCGTCGCGGTGTTCGCCGCCGCGAGCCGGATGGATGCATGGAACGTCCCGTAAGGTTCGTCCGCCGTCAGCCCGGCCGCCTGCCATTCCGGCAACGTGCGAAGGTAGTTCTTCCAACCGGTCTCCAACCAAAGGCGGTGCTCCTGATTCGCGACGTTGGCGCGGATCCGATCATAGGTGCCCGCCGGCAAATCCCAACGCGGCTCCGCTTCGTTGAGCTTGCGGATCGCCATCTCCTGCCCCGCGAACGACCGCACAAAGCGCACCGAGTAGTCGTAGACCACCGCCGATGCCGTGTAATGCAGCAACAGCGCCCGCAACCGCACCGCTTCGGAATCGATGTCTTCGTGTCGTTGGTATTTCCAAACGGTGCGCAACAAGACCGCCCGATAGCTGAGGAATTTCAGCAGCATCCGCCGGATCTCGTCGTCGTCGGCTTGCTTGTAGTAGCTGCGGCGCCCCGCCAGCAGATCGGCTTCGAATACGCGGAAGGTCTTTTCCAACTCATCCAGACCCTCGATCACCGCGACCAGGGCGCGCTCATCTCCGGTCATCTGCTCGCCGAGTTGCGCCTCCGGCAGATCCGCCAATTCGGGCGCATCGGCCCGCAAGAACTCCGTTGGCCGGTCGCGCAACAGCCAGGCGCCAAACCACACCACGCAGGCCAGCCCCGCCACCCCCACCGTCACATTAAGCCAGACCGGTGGACGATATTGACGCGTCTCCGCCACCACCGTGGTCGCGGCCGGGGGCACCGCGGCCTGAAACTCCGCGGCCAACTCACCCAGTTCGCGCACCACCGCGGCTTGGGATGCAAGCAACCCCGCGCGACGCTTGGGACGAACCAGCAGTCGCATCCCCGCCAGAACACGCGGGAACAGCCTCCCCCAACGGCGGGCGTTATCGAGCGCCAGCAAGCCGCTCACCGGCATGAGGACGAGCCAGGTCACCACCAACCAGGTCACAAAATAATCGTTCAGCCACCACGCCGTGAGTCCGTACCACGCGCCATAAATCGGCAGACCCAGCAGCAGGCGGTTGAGCGCCATTGTCATCTGCCCGGGTGAAGGAATCCAGGCGGTCAGAATGCGCACCAACAAGTAGGGCACGAGGTGCGTGACGGCTCCGAACAGCCCGAGCAACGCGCCCGCCATCAGCTTGAGCAGCGTGATGGTGAGCGATCCGAACAAACGTCCGCCGCGCAGCGAGATTTCCGCCTCGTCCGTCGGCACGCCGGCCGCGCGCAGCGCCTCGCCATGCGTCTTTACCCGCGCCGCCGCCGCCTCGGCGCGAGGCCGGTCGGTACGATGGAAATAATTGATGGCATCCACGGCGGCCTGCTGCTGTCGCAAGCCGTTCAGCGCATCGCGCCGTTTGAACCCTGCGGACGGCAACAACGCCTCCAGTTGCTCAAGCAACGGCTGCCACTCCACCTCGTCGAGATGAAGAACGACGGACTTCAACCGGGCGTTAAGCTCGGTCGTGAGCGTGCGCATCGCGTGGTGTTCGTCCCCGCCGTTTTGCGCCAGCCAATCCGCCACGTCGATGGGCTCGCCAACCTTGATCCACACGGCGCTGCGAAAGCGTTCCTTTTGTTCATAATGCAGCCCGACGGGCACAACCTTGATCCCCTGCGCACCCGCCGCGAGCGCCTGCAACGCCAGCCGAGCCGCACCGGAACGCACGAGGGAAAGCTGATGGGCGTCGTGGCTCTTGCCCTCCGGAAAAATGCCCATCACCCGGCCCGCCGCGAGTTGCCTGGCCGCCAGTGCAAGCGACTCGTGGTTGCGCGCGACCTTGGTTCGATCGTCGGTGCCCCGATAGGCCGGAACCATGCCCAACGCGTGGAGGACTTTTCCGAAAAGCGGAATGTCGAACAACGTGGACTTGGCCATCAGGCTCAGCGGGCGTCGGGCCGTGATGCCAAGGAGGACCGGATCGATGAGCGAATTGGGATGGTTGGCCGCCAGCAAAACCGGACCGGACTGCGGGATGTTATCCGCACCCGTCACTTCGATGCGCGGATAATAAAACTTTACCAGCGAACGCACGAAGCGGCGCGCCGCGGAACCGGAGAATTCGGAAAAAGCCATGGGAGGGTAATGAAAGACTGGATCGAAGAGGTTCGGGCGTGAACGGACGGCCTTCGGCGCACCGCCGGAGACCGTCAGGGCTTCGAGGCGGCGCCTGAAGCGCGCCGTTCATCTGAGATTCGTCCGCTTCGAGGATGTTTCAAATAGGCCACCAACTCGGCGATGACGGCGTCGGCCACGCACTGCTGCGCGTCATTGCGGGTCATACCCGGACACACCACACGGCCGCCGGTCGTCCGCCAGCGACGGGCACCGACCCGGTGAGCGATCGCCCAATACGCGAACGGAGCGTCCACCTGTTGCGCAGGCGAGGGCTCGGCGTAACCCGTGGTGGCGACCGCAAGGTCGGCGCCGAAGAGCCGGGCGGCACCCCGCGCCATCTGCGCGGCGACGTCCGCCGAGACCGCGTTGACCTTCGCCGCGGGGGCGCGTTTCACGCCGAGGTGCCGCACCTTCTGATCGAGCGTGTAGGCGGTGATTCCGCCGACGAAATACCCCGATGCGCCCGACACCGCGGTGATTGCCGCCTGCACCCGACCGCCCGTCATGCTCTCGGCTACCGCCAGCGTCAACGCCGGCTCGCGCAGACACAGGGGTTTCAATTCGTGCGCGGCGGAGGAGGGAGGCATGGCGCGAAAGCCTACTTTTTCCGCGCGGCCCGGCGAGCTTTTGCCAGTCGCTTTCGCAACCGCCAGCGATGGCTCTTGGCGACGATGTACCCCACGCATTTTTCCGAACCGCAACGGCACGGGTGCTCCTGCCAGTTTTCCACGTCGAAGCCGTAATCGAAGGTCAGTTCCTCGCCCTTTCTGATGTCCCGTCGCGCGGTGATCCAGATGTGTCCGCGGACCTTTTCGCTTTCGCAGTTCGGTTCGCAGGAGTGGTTGATCAAACGAGCGGTGTTCCAAGATGCCTGGCCGTCGAGATCGTAGCGTTGGTTGATCTCGAAAATATAGACGCATCCGTCGCCGCCGCGGGCCGCGCGGGCGGCGCGCGCCTCATCACGTCTCTCGGACTCGACCTTGGTGATGCGCTCGCCCTCATACTCGATGAT
>JANJTQ010000280.1 GCA_024711005.1 Opitutaceae bacterium
CGAGGAGCGCAAACTCGCGCAACACATCGCTGATCGCGCCCGTGTAAAGTTGCTCAAAACGAGAGAGCAACTCCGGCACGGGAATGGGAAACTCCTTGGTGGAAATCGTCTCGCGCGCGGCGATGAGCTTCTCGAGGTTCATCATGCCCACTTCTTTTTTGTAGGCTTCGATGTCTGTATTCAGGTTTTTGGTCATAGGAAAACACTCCATTCCCCAAAACCCAGAGTAACCTATTGGGTTACTCTTTACCGGGGAAATTTAAGGGTTAAATAACGTCTTGTCGGAAGGTCAGAGGCCGAGGCCGCCGTCGACGAAGAGATTTTGGCCGGTGATGTAGCGACCGGCGTCGGAGCACAGCAGCAACGCCGCGCCGACGCAGTCGGCGCTCTCGCCGAGAAAACCCGCGGGGATCGCCGCGCGGACTTTTTCGGCGTAGTCGGCGTCGGACAACGCGGCGGTGTTTCGGTCCGTCAGAATCACACCGGGGGCGAGGTTGTTCGCCGTGATTCCGTGCGGTGCCAGCTGCGGAGCCAACCCGAGAACAAGACCCGTCTGCGCGTGCTTGAGAGATGAATACACGAGCATCTGCGGATGCGGCTTTGTCTCCTGCACGCTGCCGATCGCAAGCAGGCGTCCCCACTTGCGCTCGATCATGCCGGGCGCGCAGAGCTGAAGAAGCTCGAAGCTGCTGCGGTAATTCACCGCCACGTGCCAGTCCACATCCTCACGAGTGAAGGCGAGCCAATCCTTTCGCGTTTGCACCGAGGCGTTCAGCACGAGGATGTCCACGCCACCGAGTCCCGCGACCGCCCCGTCGTAGACGCGACGCGCGGCACCGTCGGCGGAAAGATCCGCCTGCACCACCGCCGTGCGCACACCCAAGACCTCCGCGCTCCGTGCAACCTCCCGCGCTTCCTCTTCACGTCCCGTGAAGTGAACAACCACATCCGCTCCCGCCTCGGCCAGCCCGAGCGCGATGGCGGCGCCGATGCCGCGGCTCGACCCGGTGACGAGCGCGCGTCGACCGGAGAGATCGAAGGAACAGGCGGGTGATGCGGGAGGTTTCATAAGAGAAAATCCAGAGGTTCAGCGTCGGTCCATGCGACCATACCACCGTTTCATCGTCTCGGCGGCGGGTTTGCCCCAAACAGGAAAGCCTTTGTCGCCACGCGGATCGTCGCGCAGCCACGGACGGTCATTTTGCTCTTCCCACTTCCACCAATAGACGCCCATCCACCACGGCTCGTCCCAAAAGGCTTTTAGCAACGTTTCAAGATAGCGCGCCTGCTCTTCCCCATCATAGCCCCCCGGATTGTCCCAGCCATAGGGTTTCGCCACCGCGCCCGCGGTCGAACAACACCCGGCCTCCGCAAAATAGAAGGGCTTCCCGTAAAGCGCGGCGACCTCGCGGTAGTAGTCGAGTTCAGGTTGGACGCGCGTACGCATGTCTTCGAGCGTCGCCCCGGGGCCATCGGCCATCGGCGCGTAGAAACTGGACCCGAGCGAATCGAGCTGGCGAAACCAGTGGTCGGGATTTCCTTTCAACTCCGCCACAAAATCAACCGCCCGCGTATGCCCGGTCGTGAGATGTCCGTGGAACACACTTCGGGCCGCGGCGACCACGCGCAGCCAATGCGCCTGCTGCTGGACTGTAAAATCGAGTTCGCTGTCGAGACCGTAGGCTTCGCAGCCCGCGCGTTGGGCAAGGCTCGCGTAATGGAGCGTCCGCTCGACCATGCTGTCGAACCAGAGCGTCCAATGGTTCATCGGCTTTCCCGGAATGATTTCCTTCTCCGGAGGGAAATGAATCTGCAGGCGTTGAGCCCCGTCCCAACACTCGAGCATGGGACGCAATTGAACCTTCATCCCCTTCGCATGGATATAATCGACGATCTCGCGAATCTCGTCGTCCGCGGGAGTCTGGCGGAAGTCGCGAAACTGGCGCGTGCTGGCGAACGTTTCTTGTAAAACGATCACCACAAGACACACCCATTCGATGTTCAGCGATGCCATCCGGTCCACTTCAAGACGCGCGGCCGGCGAGCCGTAATAACCATTCCGGGCGTAATAGCCGAACGTCATCCCCCGATGAATCGGCACAGGCGTGGTTTTGAAATCAGACATAAGAAATGCGGTGCGCATCCAGAATACCCTTCATGTAGCCGATCGCGAACAGTCGTCCGAGCTGGGCGTAGCCATGGGGCAGATCCTCCTCGCCCGCCAGCGAGGGAACGTGATCGACGCGGATCGGCACGGTCAGGCCGAGTTCGGCGTAGAGCTTCAACATCGCCGGCATGTCGGTCGGACCGTTGTCGTGAAACGTCTCTGTAAAGTCCTCGCGCACGCCCTCAACATCGCGGAAATGCACAAACACGATGCGATCCGAAAACCGCCTGGCGGTCGCCGCCACATCTTCGCCCATCGCAACAAAGTTGGCCTGACAATACGTGATTCCGTGCGCCGGCGAGGCGCTCAACGCCATCGCGCGGGCAAAGGCATCCGCCGACGTGAAAATCCGCCCCACCCCGCGCAACGGCGACAGCGGAGGATCGTCCGGATGCAGCCCCATCTTCACGCCCGCCTGCTCCGCCACGGGGAGCACACGGGTGATGAAGTATTCATAATTCTCCCACAGTTTATCCTCGGTCACCCGTTGCTCTTCCGGCACGGGCGTCGGATCGAGATGAGCGAGCGCAAAACGGTTGGTGATCGCGCCACCGCGCGCGGGCACATGAACGTCGGTCCGGCACCAGCCGATCGTCGCCATGAAATTGTAGCACAGCAGTCCGATGCCGAGTTCGCCCATGTTAAGCAGCATGGTTTGATAGCGCGCGATGTCCTCGTCGCGACCCGGCAGCCCGAGCTTGATGCGCTGCATGTCGAATTCGTCGCCTTCGAGTCCGATCAGCTTGAACCCGGCCTCGGCGAAGCGGTCGCGGATCGTGCGAAGCGCCGGGAGATCGTCCGGCGCGTTGAGCCCGGTGAGTTCCGGCGCGCACTTGCAGATCGCGTGTGTGACGCCCACCTGACGGGCGAGTTGCCACGAGCGATCCGGCTTTGCGGGAAGGAAGTCGGCGAGGATCATGCGGCGTCGATGAACGCGCTTCCTTGCAGCGCACGGTTGCAGGACTCGGTCGCGGCGAGCAGCCGGCGAACGAGCGGTTTGCGGAGCTTGCCTTCGAAGTCCTGCGCGAAGCCCACGAGTGTAATGGCCCCGACGATACCGCCGGAACGATCGCGCACCGCCGCGGACAACGCATGCACGTGCGGTTGGTAGCCTCCGAAGTCCCCGCATACCCCGGTGCGACGGCACTCGGCCACCCGGGTCTCGACGTCGGAGGGTGCCTGGTGCTCCCAGCAGCTCTTTGGCGCCTGGTCGAGCAACGTGCGACGTTCTTCCAGCGTCAGATCGCTCAGGAGCACCGCGCCCGAGGAACCGAGCGCGAGATGAAACGACGCCCCCACGCGCACCGAGACGGAGGTCTCACGCGGCGATTCCGCGCGCACCAAGGCCACGGCCTGGCTACCCTGCCGCACCGACAGTTTGGCGGCGAGTCCGGTGTCCGCCGCGAGCGATTTTAAAAATGGACGAACGGTTTCAACCAGCACCTCGTGCCGCATGAGCGGTTGCAGCAAGGGCAACAAGCCGAACGACAACTCGTGGCGTCCGCCGCTCACCGGCCGCACCCAGTCCTCGGCCATAAACGTCTGAAGAATCCGGTAGGCGGTGCTGTGCGGCGCCCCCGTTTGGTGCGCCAGTCCCTTGGTGGTCGTATCCCCGCCGGCGGCGATCTCCCGCAGCAAACCGATCGCCTTTTTCAAAACGGGTATCGTGTGATCATTCATGGCCGGGGATAAATACGCGGACGATCCGCGGTTCCGGTGCAAAAATACGTTCGCGAGAAATCCCCATCAAGTTCTTATTTGAATTCAATTTTTCATTAGAGAATTGAATTTCGTAGCGCGGAGCTTCAACCCGCGTGCGAGTGCCGACACGGCCGCGGTCGATCGATCGATTTTAAGTGAACAGCGCTTTGACGCCAATGCCGAGGTGTGGCGGGATGATCGTTCTCCGTGAACTTTCCCCGCTCGCTGCGCGCCCTCAACTCCCGCAACTACCGTTTGTTTTTCAGCGGTCAGTGGCTGTCGTTGGTCGGCAACTGGATGACGCTCACCACGACGGCGTGGCTGGGGTACGAGCTTTCGAACAGCGCCTTCGTCCTGGGGATGCTCGGGTTCGCCGGCCAGATCCCCACCCTGCTGCTGGCGCCGTTCGCCGGAATGTTGGGCGACCGCTTTCCACGACGCTCGTTGTTGGCAGGGCTCACGGTGGCGGCGATGTTGCAGTCGTCGACATTGTTGGTGGTCACCGCAACCGGAGTGGTCACGGTGGAGTGGCTGCTCGTGCTGTCGGTGGTGCGAGGATTGATCAACTCGGTCGAGTTTCCCACGCGACAGGCATTCGTCGTCGAGATGATCGATGACCGTCAGGATCTGCCCAACGCCATCGGGCTGAACTCCGGCATGTTCAATCTGGCGCGCTTGCTCGGCCCGTCGCTGGCGGGATTGGCGATCGTCAAGCTGGGTCCGGCGGCGTGCTATCTCATCGACACAGTTTCCTACCTGCCGGTGCTCGGCTGTTTCCTCGCGATGCACCCTCGTCCGCGCGCGGCCTCCATCGGGCCCGAACCGCACCCGCTCGAGTCGCTCCGCATCGGCTGGCGCTACGCGGTCCGGTCGCCGGCGGTTCGGTCGCCGCTGATCCTGGTCGCAACCATCGCGATGTTTGGCTTTGCCGGCAGCATGCTCGCCCCGGTGTTTGCGCGTGACGTCTTTGCGGGCAACGCGCGCACGCTCGGCTTCATGTTTACCTCGGTCGGCGGAGGTGCGCTGCTCGCGGCGGTGATTTTGAGCACATTGTCTTCGGTGCACAAACTGACCCGCTGGATCACGCGTGGCGGATTGTTTATCGCGCTCGGCCTGATCGGTCTCGGGTTGAGTCCCAACCTGCCCTGCGCCTTTGCCAGTCTGGCCGTCACCGGTTTCGGAACGGTCTTCTCGATGGCCGGCAGCAACACCCTTATTCAGGCCTTCGTGGAGGACGACAAACGAGGCCGGATCATGGGCCTGTTTGTCATGGCGGTGAGCATGGGCCCGATCGGCAGCGCGATCCTCGGCTTCACGGCCGAGCACGCGATCGGCCCGCGCTGGACGGTGCTCGGCTGTTCGGTGCTCGTGACGGCCGCCGCGCTGCGCTTCCGTCACGTGATGAAAAGCCGTCCGACCACGGCCATGACGTAGTGCGGAGCTTCAGCCCGCATCCGAAACACAGGAAACTCGATGCCCGGGCCGAATCCCGCGTCGCAAGCGATGCCCGCGCAGACAGGACGCCGTTCATCCGCCGGCGGAACATGCGGGCTGAAGCACCGCGCTACGTTCGACCAAGTTACGTGTCACGTCAGCCAGTACGTGACGAGACCGGACCCGCACAGCAGCCCGGCCACGAGGACGCCCAGGCAGCCCTTGCCTTGGGCACCGGCGACGAACTTGTCGGGGGATGACGCACGGAGACTCCGCTCCAATTCGTCGACCGCGTCCTTCGCCTCCTTCAGACCATGGCCGGTCATCTCTCGATAGAGTTTGATGGCCTCAATTTTGCGTCCATTGAAAATACACGCCGACAACGTCGCGATCTGTTCGTCAGAAATGGAATGGCTCATGGGCAAAGCGGTGGCGGCAAGGGAATAAAAGACGAGACTGAAAACGGTGCGTCACAACGGCAAGAGTCTCGCCGACATGGACAACGGGCGAGCGACCTACGCCCGCGGTCGCGTACAGATGAGCTTATCGGTTGCCGCACACCCCGTCACCAACCCCGCGCCAAATCCCGTGGCGTGGGCCAGCACGTCGACGTCCACTCCGCCGGCGCCAAACAAGCCCAGCACCACGATGCCCGACGCGAGCGGCAACAACAACGCACGCCAACGATACGGACGCCCGGATCGCGCCATCACCCGAACCGCCCGCCCCACCAGCAATCCCAGCCCGGCGAAGACCGCCGTTGACGCACCCAACGAGCGGTAAGAATCCCCGTGGTGCATGGCCACCGCCGCCAGATTGCCGACGAAAGCCGACACCGCGAGCCACCACCACCCGCGCAGCGCGCCGAACGTCATCACGACCGCTGAAAACACCAGCAGTCCGCCGCCGGCGTTGGAAACCAGGTGGCCAATGTCGCCGTGCAGCCACAACGCCGATCCCGCGCGCCACCAATCGCCTCCATTAAAAACCCGACCGGCGTCGAGCAGCCAGGCATCCGTCAAACCGGGCCGCTTCCCCTGCGCCCCAAACATCGCCAGCACCCCGAGCACCCACAGCAGAGGCGACAGCGGTGCGTGTTTTCTGGCTGGCAGCACATCCACCACCGGACGCGGCGGCCAGCCAATGCTTTCGCGATCAAAACACTCCAGTTTCTTCCGCTCTGCGTTCAGCTAATCCGGCTCAACGCTTAAATGATGACCTTCCTGCGTCTAGATCAACCATCATTACTCGCCCATATCAATCAACACCAGACTATGCTGGAAGCCATCCCCATGGGTCGGGTAAACGCCGGCGTCCACGCTCCCCTCGGGAAACGGATCGTTCGCAATGGAAGCGGACGGCTCAGGCGAGGTCATTGGCACCAACCGTAAACACATCCGCCACAGCCGCCACCACCGAGTAATGATACCAGCAAGATCCGAGGAATTTGAAATGCAGGCTGCTGTTTGCCCGTAGCTTCGGCCGGTTCCTGCGGCCGTGTCTTTGCCTCCTTCTTTCGTGATGAGCCCCTCGCGAGGCCCGCCTTGGTCTTGGCTACGGTTGTTGTCCCTATCCCCGAACATCTCGTTTCACATGGTTCAGACCCATGCCGGGCACACCGGGAACGAGATTGCTCGCGATTCAATCCTCGCGAGCAAGCAGGCTCCCACGTTTCAAACATTCTGGCGCTGCAGAGGCGGTTCGGAAGCGACGACCACATGAAGGACTGTTGCCACGCTCGAAATCCAGCCGACCTTCCGCAATCCGATCCCCTG
Source organism: Opitutaceae bacterium (assembly GCA_024711005.1). GTDB lineage: Bacteria > Verrucomicrobiota > Verrucomicrobiia > Opitutales > Opitutaceae > Rariglobus. The sequence continues at coordinate 7,078 of JANJTQ010000280.1, forward strand.
CCCGATTCCGAACGAACCAATTTGTCACTTATTAAGTGACAAACCCGCTCGGCTGCGCTTGGCGAATCGCCGGCTGGATCGGCTGAAATTTCACCCCTCCACCCGCCCGCAAGCTGCGACTGGCCTTGTGCTGCGTCGGTCCGCTGCATAAATCCCTCCCCATGCGTATCCTCGCCCTCCTGCTCGCCCTTACCCTCGGTTCGACCGCCGCTCTGGCCGGTGACGTAAAAATCGTTCGCCTCCTACCCGAATACCAGTCCGCGGCCGCCTTCACCCGGGTCTCCGAATATTTCACCGGCCAAGAAAGCACCCGCGGTGCCACCATCCTGCGCACCCAGCCCGACTCGCGCGACGGCTTCTATTTCACCCTCCGCGTCAAAAGCGCAACCGCCCGCGAACTCGCCTGGATCGAACTGCAAGTCATCTCCCCGGTCTCCCCCGCGGCGCGCACCGAAAGCTTTGCGATCTCGCTCCCGCGCGGCAGCCATCTCATCCGCTTTGGGTTCACCGGCACCGACTGGCCCGGTCCCAAAGCGCTCCCGGTTGCGTGGAAACTTCGGCTGCTCGATGCAGACGGCGCGGAACTTGCAACGGAACAAAGCTACCTTTGGTCCAAGCCGGACGCTCCCGCCGAAAAGAAGGCGGAGTGATCTCCTCCTTCCTCTCCATGCCCGATCTTTTCGCGAACTACGAACACGCCAAATTTTATGACGAGATGTTTGCCTCTCCCGGCAACCCTCGTCCGCACTACCGGCGTTTGTATGAGCGATTCGAGCGGATGGAGAACATGGCGGAGTTGATGGACCGCCAGCGTACCGCCGACCAGACGTTCATCGATCGCGGGGTCACCTTCACCGTCTATTCCGACAACGCCGGCACGGAGAAGATTTTCCCGTTCGATCTCATCCCGCGCATCATCCCCGCCCACGAATGGGCGCACCTGGAGCGCGGTCTCGTTCAGAGAATGCAGGCGTTGAACGAGTTCCTCGCCGATATCTACGGCGCGCAACGCATCCTCGCCGAGGGCATCATCCCTCGCGAGATGGTCGAAACCTCGAAGAATTTCCGCAAGGAACTCGTCGGCTGCAAAATCGCGAAGGACCGCTACGTCCACATCAACGGTTCCGACATGATCCGTGACGAAGCCGGAGTCTACTCAGTCCTCGAAGACAATCTGCGCACCCCGTCAGGCGTCAGCTACGTGCTCGAAAATCGCCAGGTCATGAAGCGGGTTTTCCCGATCATGCTGCGCGACTACCGCGTGCGTCCGGTGGAAAACTACACCAACGACCTGCTCAACCTGTTGATTTATCTGGCGCCCAAGCACGTTCCCGATCCGACCGTCGTGCTGCTGACTCCCGGCGTCTTCAATTCCGCCTACTTCGAGCACAGTTTCCTTGCCCGCCAGATGGGCATCGAAATCGTCGAAGGCAGCGACCTCGTCGTCGAAAACGATAAGGTCTACATGCGCCGTACCGATGGCCTCGCCCCGGTGCATGTTATCTACCGCCGCATCGACGACGACTTCCTCGATCCGACCGTCTTTCGCAAGGATTCGCTCCTCGGCGTGCCAGGGCTTTTCGAGGCCTACCGCAAAGGCAACGTCGCCCTCTGCAACCCGATCGGCACCGGCGTGGCCGACGACAAGGCGATGTATTATTACGTGCCGAAGATGATCAAATTCTACCTCGGCGAGGATCCGATCCTGCCCAACGTGGAAACCTATCTCTCCGGCAACAAAGGCGAACTCGACTACATCCTCGCCAACCTGCCCAAACTCGTCGTGAAAAGCGTCAACGAAGCCGGCGGCTACGGCATGCTGGTGGGCCCGCACAGCACGCAGACGCAGATCAAGGAATTCCGCGACAAGATCATCGCCCACCCGCGCAACTTCATCGCCCAGCCCACCATCGGCCTTTCGCGCTGCCCGAGCGCCTGCGACGGAGGCGTGATCGAGGGCCGCCACATCGATTTCCGTCCCTACATCCTCAACGGCGAAAGCATCAAGATCATGCCCGGCGGACTCACCCGCGTGGCGCTCCGCAAGGGCAGCCTCGTCGTCAACTCCTCGCAAGGCGGCGGTTCCAAGGACACCTGGGTGCTCAGCGACGACGACGCCAATCCACCCGCGCCGGCGCCCGAAAAAATTATCGTGTGAGCGCGCACCGGCACGGAATGACCAAGGCCCAATGACCAATTCCCAATGAGCAAACCATCCGGAAAATCGGCCACATCCTTTGCTCTCGAAGAACGCACCGCGGTCTTCGGTGAAAACGTCATCGAGTTCTGCCTCACCGTTCCGCTCACGCCCATCACCTCGCCGCTCATCATTCAATTCGTGAAGTCGGCAACCAGCGTGGGCGCGAACTACGGCGAAGCGGATGAAGCCGAATCCAAATCCGATTTCCGCCATAAAATCGCCATCTGCCGCAAAGGGGCCAAGGAAACCAAACACTGGTGCCGCATGATGGCCAAAGCACGACCGCCCCAAGCCAATCCCCTGCGGGTCCTTTGGCAGGAAGCCCGTGAGCTCCACCCCATTTTCTGCAAAATCATTCGCACCACCGACGCCAACCTGCGTCGTGAGCACACCAGCAAAAAACGCTCATCCACCTAACACCACCCACCCCTCTGTCCGTCATTGGACATTGGGCATTGGTCATTTCCCCCCATGCTCTCCCGCGTCGCTAACCTCGTCTACTGGATGGCCCGCTACCTCGAGCGTGCTGAAAACACCGCGCGCATCGTAGATGTGAACGCCCAGCTCGTGCTCGACCTTCAATCGCGCCAGGCCGCCGACGATCCCAAATCCTGGGAACCGCTCGTCTACGTCACCGGCGACGAAGAAAAGTTTTTCGAGCTCTACGGCGAAACCGCCAGCGAGCGCACCGTCATCGAGTTCATGCTCTTCGACAAACGGAACCCGAGCTCGCTCATCTCCTGCATCGGCTTCGCCCGCGAAAATGCCCGTTGCATCCGCGACCAGTTGTCCAGCGATGTCTGGGAAACGCTCAATACGCTTTATCTCAAACTCAAAAGCGACGACTACACCCGTTACGCCCAGCTCGGTTCCTCCGACTACCTGCACCGCGTCAAAACCCGGATCCAGCTTCTCTTCGGCGTCGCCGAATCGATGATTCCGCGCACCGGATTGTGGTGGTTTTTCCAACTCGGCCGCCACCTCGAACGCGCCGACAACACGTCGCGCATTCTCGACGTCAAATACTACATGCTGCTTCCCGATCTGCACGCCGTCGGCTCGGCGCTCGACATGATCCAATGGGCCTCCGTGCTCCGCTCCTGCTCGGCATTCGAGGCTTTCCGCCGCACCCGCCGCGGACAACTCACCCTTGAGCGCGTGGTCGACTACCTCGTGCGGGACGATGTTTTTCCGCGCAGCATTTTGTTCTCCATCGCGGAAGCCGAACAATGCCTCGAACACATCACCGCCCACGCGGAGCACCTCAAGGACAACCCGCCCGCCCGGCTCATCCGCGAACTGCGCGCCGAGTTGGAGATGATCGACGTGCCCGAAGTGATCGCCTCCGGTCTCCACGAATTTCTCGACGACATCCAGGCCAAGATCTCCGCCATTCACCAAGCCCTCCAGGCAACGTTCGTCGAATACGACACCACCAGCGCCAAAGTGCTGGCCTAACCCGTGGCGATGCAGTCCGAACGTAGCAGCCGAGCACAGGGACAGAGGCGCTGCGCGGCCCAGTTGGAACTCCAAGAAACCGGTTTGGCCAGCGTCGCGGGACGGGCATGTTTCTTGGGAGGTAACGAGGCTGGTTTGATGGTGACCAAAAAAAACCCGGCCTCGTTACCCCTCTTCGTCCGCACCCACGCGGATATTCCTCCGCCACCCAACCCCCGCCTCCCATGAGCCTCCCTCGCCTCTCAACGCATCGCCCAACCGCCCTGTTCGCATCGCTGCTTCTGGCCCTCGCCGCACCGTTCGCCAACGCGCAGACCCACACCGTCAACCTCACCCCTGCATGGAAAGTCGGGCAAGCGTACGTGGCCTCCGTGAAGACATCGAACTCGTCCCAAACCGTCCTGCGCCAAGGCGACAAGGTTGTCCAAGATCAGACGCAGAAATCCTCCGCCCATCTCGAAGCCGATGCCGAGGCGATCTCCACCTTCCCGCACGGTGGCTTGCGTAAGGCCTCGTTCACGGTCCGCTCCCTTCGCGTTTCAACCAACGGCGCCCCCGAAACCGAATTCCTTCCCGCCGGAACCAAGATCGTCGCCGAAGGCACGGACGTTGACAAAAAGACCTTCACCGTCAACGGACGCCCCGCGACGCCGGAACAGGAGGCCATCCTCAAACTCGTCATCTCCACCGACGACCCCAAGCACAACGACCAGCTCATCTTTGGCCCCAAGGCACCCGTCGCCGTGGGCGAGAGCTGGAAGCCCGACCTGGAGACGATCAAGGCAACGATCGGAAAAGATTTCGGCCCCCAGGGCGTCGTCACCAGCACCATGAAGCTGGACGCCGTTGAAGGCTCCGGCGCGTCGCAGATCAACATCGTCTCCGGCAACGTAACAGTGGACGGCTTCACGCCGCCGTTGCCTCCCGGCGTCACCGCAAAATCAGGCGTGTTCCGCGTGACACTCGGCGGACGAATCCCCGCCACGCGCACCGCCAGCAAACGCGAGGAAACCCTCACGGGCACGGCCCATTTCGTGGGTGAAGCCCAGGCTCCGGACGGCACGACCTTCACCGTGACGGTCTCGATGGAAACCAAGAATGCCACCGTGCTGACCTTCCCCTGAGAGGTTCCCTTGGCCGACACGTTTATGTCCTCCGATTGGACACCGTTCGAACCGCTGGTCGGCGCCCCGCTCCTGACCGCCGTCACGCTCACCGAGCTGGTTGACGGCGGTCAGGCGTTCCGTTGGCAGCGAGAGCCGGACGGTGTCTGGCTCGGCATCTGGGCCAACCACATCGCCCGCCTTCGACTGAACGAAACCGGCAATCTTGAATGGTCCGCGCCCGTCGAGTTGGCGGAAGACGTGCGCCCGGCGCTCCCGCTGTATTTGTTTGGTCATGACACGAAGGTCGCGATCGACGCCCTCCCCTGGCGCAGTGATGCCCATCTCGCCCGCTGCCTGGCCGCCTTTCCCGGACTGACAATCCTCCGTCAGCCCCTCGGCGAAACGCTCCTCGGCTTCCTCTGCAGCGCGACCAAACAAATCGTGCAGATCAAGCAGATGATCACCCTCCTCGCCGCCCGCCACGGCACCCCGATCATCACAAAAAAGCCGGGCCGCCCCACGCCCAAACACCGTGGCCCCACCCGCGAAAAACCCGCCGCAACCCCCGATCCGGTTTGTCACTTAATAAGTGACAAACAGTCCGTATCCCTTGGCCTTGAATCGGATGTATTTTACATAAATCGCCTCCCGACGTGGATTGAGCTGGCGGCGGTTCCGGAGGCGGAGTTGCGGGCATGCTTGTTGGGATTTCGTGCGCGGTACATTCACCAAACCGCGCAATTTCTCGCGGCGCATCCCGGCTGGCTGGAGGAAACCGAACACCTGCCCTACGCGGAGGCCAAGGCACGCCTGTGCCTGTTGCCCGGCGTGGGCGAGAAGGTCGCCGACTGTGTGCTGCTTTTTGGCGCGGGTCGCTTGGAGGCGTTTCCCGTGGATACCTGGATCATCAAAGCCATGGCCCGGCGCTACGCGCTCGACGGATGGACGCCCGCCCAAGTCGCCCATTTCGGCCGCGTCCACTTTGGCGCCCACGCGGGCCTCGCCCAGCAATACCTCTTCGCCTACGAACGCGCCCAAGGCCGGGCGTCGTTCAACCGATGAGCATTTCGGCACCGCAGATCGTTTTTTCTCTAGTTTGTCCCAGTATCTTCATCGGCCTTTGACAAACACACCGAACTCAGCACCGACACCAAGGCATCGATGCCCTATCCACTGCTATTCGCAATCAGCGGCGCGCATCCTTACGGGTTGAGAGCGGCCGCAGCCCTTTTCGAGTGGATAGAAGGGTCATGTTTGGCGGTGTCGTTAAAGCCATTTTAGGCGATTGAAATTCTTAGCCTCATTCTTAGTTACGGCTTTTTCAGACAGCAAAAAGCCCGCAACCATTTCTAGTTACGGGCTTTCACAAAATGGCGTCCCCACGGGGATTCGAACCCCGGTTCTCACCGTGAAAGGGTGGTGTCCTGACCGGGCTAGACGATGGGGACGCAAAAGAACAAGAGGCCGGACCCTACGGAGCCTCGTTTGCCACGCAAGGGAAAACTTTCGCCCGGTTTTCGCTTTCTCTCCCCCCTCTCTCCAGCTTCTGTCTTTAGCCTCCGTTTTTCAGCCACTCTCTTCCGTCGTCTCCTTCATGAACTCCGCCCAAATCGCCGCCGCCCTGCCCGCCCGCGCCGTCACGTCCATCGACGGCCTGCCTTTCCCTCGCATCGCCTCGGGCAAGGTCCGCGAAATCTTCGACCTCGGCGATGCCCTTCTCCTCACCGCCACCGACCGGCTCTCCGCCTTCGACGTCATCCTCCCCGACGGTATCCCGGGCAAGGGCATCATCCTCACCCAAATGAGCAATTGGTGGTTCGCCCAAGCCGCCCACCTCCTGCCCAACCACCTCCTGCCCGACCAAGCCGGCGAATTCGCCCGGCGCGGCATCACCGATCGCGACCTGCAACTGCGCTCCATGATCGTGCGCAAACTCAAGCCCCTCACCATCGAATGCGTCGTGCGCGGTTACCTCGTCGGCAGCGGCTGGGCCTCCTACCAAAAAACCGGCGAGGTCTGCGGCCACCGCCTTCCCGCCGGTCTCCGTCAGGCCGACAAGCTCCCTCAGCCGCTCTTCACCCCCACCACCAAGGCCCCCAAAGGCGAGCACGACGAGCCCATCAACGACGCCCAAGGCGCCGCGGCGGTCGGTCCCGCCCTCTACGAAAAGGTCAAGGCCGCCAGCCTCTCGCTGTATTCACTCGGTCATGACAAGGCCCGCGCCGCCGGCATGATCCTGGCCGACACCAAATTCGAGTTCGGCACCGACGAGGCCGGCAATCTCGTCCTCATCGACGAGGTGCTCACGCCCGATTCCTCCCGCTACTGGCCGGCCGACGAATACCGTCCCGACTGCTCCCCCCCGAGCTACGACAAACAATTCGTCCGCGACCATCTGCTCGCCATCAAGTGGGACCAGAAACCGCCCGCGCCCGCGTTGCCCGCCGACGTCATCCGCCGCACGCAGGAAAAATACCTCGCCGCGCTGAAGAATCTTCTGGGCTGAGGTTCCCCCACGACGACTTATGGGAACCATCACCCGCGAATGATCCGCATGGCTCGTCGGCGCGCGCGTTGACGCCTCTTTTTTTAAACCACATCAACATCACTTCCTTCATGAGCACCGCACCTTCCGTTTTTATCGGCACCGACAGTGGCGCCACCACCTCCAAGACCGGCGGCGTCTGGGCCGATGGCTCCCCCATCTCCACGAAGCTCCGCCAAAGCTCCACCAACTCCCAGGACGGCACCGCCGCCGTGGTCAAGGGCTGGGTCGAGGGAGTGGAAGGCTTCCTCGCCGACAACAACCTGTCGTGGGACCAGGTCGCCGGCATCGGCCTCGCCCTGCCCGGTCCGTATCAAAGCTACGGCGTGCTCGACCGCTCCGCCAACCTGCCCCTCGCCTTCGCCGGCTGGAACTTTCATGCCGACTACTCCGCCGCTCTCGCGGCCAAGGCCGGTCGCAACATCCCTCTCGTCGTCGGCAACGACGGCGACCTGGGCGGCGTCGGCGAAGCCGCCCGCGCCCGCGGCAACGAAAAAGCCTCCGTCGTCCTCCTCGCGCCCGGCTCCGGCCTCGGCGCCGCCTACATCGACGCGCACGGCCTCCCGCTTTCCGGCGACCACCTTGCCGGCATGGAGGGCGGACACATGCCCGCCCCGCTTCACCTGCTCGGCGCCGGTCTCGAAAAGGTCCGCCCCTTCGCCTGCGGCTGCGGTCGCGACTGGGGTTGTATCGAAGCTTACACTACCATTTCCGGCCTGCCCCAATACTTGCAGCACCTGTTGCCGAAGTATACCGATCATCCGCTGGCCACGTCGACCGACTCCCCAAAGCACAAGGCGCTTTCGCTCCGCGGCCTCGCCCAGAAAGGCGACGCGCTCGCATTGGAGATTTTCGACCTGCAGGCCCGTGCGCTCGGTCTGCACGTCGCCAATCTCGCCATGGCGCTTGATCCCGGCTTCGTCGTGATCGGAGGCGGATTGATCGATCCCGAATCGACGACCCCCGAGTTCCGTCAGCGTTACCTCGACGGCATCCGCTCGGCGGCGGAACCGTACCTCTACCCCGCCCAGCGCAAGTGCATGAAGGTATCCGCCGCCACGCTGGGAGAACTTTCCCAGGCGATCGGCGCGGCGCTCGCCGCGCTCTACACCGCCGCCAAGGCGGTGGTCTGACGGTGGCCGTCAGTGCTTCGAAACGTAGGGACTTCGCAAACGAAGCCCGGCTTGATGTTCGGCCGACTTTCCTCGGGGCGCGGGCGTCGCGAGCGACGTCCCCTACGTCGGAGCCCGAATTCCCCCCCGATAGGGCTTCGCAAGCGAAGCCCGGGGATCGCCGGTTCGGACCGTGGCCACGACTTTATTTGGAATGCGCTGGCTATCGAGGAGCGCGCTTTAAGAAGCGCGCTACCCGGCGTGCGACGAGCCCATCGTCGTCTCGCCGCGGGACGCCCGCACCAGTTCCCGACGCAGCCAGTCGAGCGCGGCGTTGACCGCGCGGCGCTTCACCGTCGCGCGCGGCCCCGGGTGGTGCAGCGTCTTTGACCAGACCCCTTGGGGCGAATGCAGCGCGATATAAATCGTGCCCACCGGGTTTTCATTCCTGCCGCCGCACGGCCCCGCGAAACCCGTGACCGCCAGTCCGTAGTCCGCGCCCAGCCGCTCCGCGGCACCCACCGCCATCGCCACCGCGTTCTCCGCCGACACCGAACCGTGCTGCGCCAGCAGACATTCCGGCACGTCGAGCAACTGCATCTTCGACTCGTTCGAATAACACACGCAGCCTCCCGCGAAAAACTTCGACGCTCCGCAGATGCCCGAAAACTCACTCGCCAGCAGCCCTCCCGTGGCGGTCTCGGCGACGGCCAGCGTCAGCTCTTGCGCGCGCAACAGGTCTCCGGCGACCTTCGCCATCGAGTCCTGCCCGAAACACATGAAGTCCTCGCCCAACGACGCGGCGCACTCGGCCGCAATCATGTCGAGTTGCGCGAAGGTCAACTTGCCCGACGGCGAACTCACGCGCACATCCACCTGCCCTTGATGCGCGCAAAACGCCACGCCGAGCGCGTCTCCGTGCCGTTCGAAAATCGGTGCCAGCCTCATCTCCAGCGCCGATTCGCCGATGCCCGCCGTGCGGATCTGCACGTAGGCCTCGCGATCCAGCAGCAGTCCCCGCTTCGCGAGTCGCGGAAGAACCTGTTCGACGAACATCGGCTGCAACTCATTCGGCGGCCCCGGCAGCATGATGAGCACCTTGCCGTCCTGTTCCGCCCACAAACCTGGCGCGGTGCCGTTCGCATTGGGCAACACTTCGCCACGCTCAAAACGATACGCCTGCTTAAGATTGTTCTCCGTCATCTTCCGGCCCATCCGGGAAAACCGCGCCTCGATCACCTTCACGATCTCCGGTTCGAACACCAATTTCTGCCCCAACACGCCGGCGACGACCTCCCGCGTCCGGTCGTCACACGTCGGCCCGAGTCCGCCGGTCGTGATGATCACGTCGGCCCGCGCCCAGCTCTCACGGAACTGCGCGGCGATCGCCTCGGCTTCGTCGGTGATGGTTACGTTCCGCTGCAACAGCACCCCGCGTCGCCCGAGTTGGGCTCCAATGTAAGTCAGGTGTCCGTTCGCGGTGAGGCCAAGAAGCAGTTCATCCCCGAGGGTGAGAAGCTCATAGCGCTTGGCCAAAACGTTGCCGGACGGAACGATGTTTTCGGAAACCATACTTGCGATGCGGGAAACTAGGCTAAACTCCCTCAAAATGCCAGCGTCCGACCCAGCTAACCTGAAGGAGAAGGTCCGCCAGCTCTCCGAAAAACCCGGAGTTTACCTCATGAAGGACCGCCTCGGGCGCATCATTTATGTGGGCAAGGCCAAGGCGTTAAAAAAACGCGTGTCGTCGTATTTCACCCCGTCGCGCGCGATGACGTTTCACCCCAAAATCCGCGCCTTGATCGAAATGATCGCCGACTTCGACGTGATCGAGGTGAAGTCCGAACCCGAGGCCCTCTTGCTTGAGGGCAAGCTGATCAAACAGTGGAAGCCGAAATACAATACCGATTTCGTCGACGACAAACGCTTCCTGCTCGTCCGCGTCGACCTCGCCCAGGAACTGCCGCGCTTCGCCCTCACACGCTTCAAAAAGGACGATCGCTCGCGCTACTTCGGCCCATTCGCCCACAGCGGCCTGCTCCGCACCACCCTCGCACAGATGCGCCGCCGGTTCGGCATTCTTCTCGGCGATGCATCGCCGCGTCGCCTGACCGACGGACGCTGGCAGCTCTACGACGACGTGCGTCAGGAACTCTACGGATTCTCCAACGAGACGACCGCCGTCGACTACCGCCGCCGCGTCGAGGAGGCCTGTGAATTTCTCGAAGGGAAATCCCGCGAGTGGCTCGAAACCCTTCGCGCCGAGATGATGGCCGCCGCCGAGAAACACGAATTCGAAAAGGCCGCCGGCCTGCGCGACGTGGTGTTCGCCTTGCAAAAAACCCTCGCAAAAACCCGCACGTTCGAGCGCTTCGATCCCACCGCGCCAGCACCCGACGAAGAGGCCATGCGTCAACTCGGCGAAGCGCTGGGCATGACACGCACGCCGCGCACGATGGAATGCTTCGACATCTCGCACATTAGCGGAACCTTTGTCGTCGCGTCGATGGTTCACTTCGCCGACGGACGTCCCGACAAAAACGAGTACCGCCGTTTTCAAATCAAGAGCTTCATCGGCAACGACGATTTCCGCGCAATGGAGGAAGTGGTCGGCCGTCGCTACCGCCGCCTGCGCGACGAGAACAAACCGATGCCCGACCTCGTGGTGATCGACGGCGGACGCGGCCAGATCGGCGCCGCCCTCAAGGCGTTTGTCGCGATCGAGGTCGAGCCGCCCACGCTCATCGGTCTGGCGAAAAAGCACGAGACGATCATTTTTCCCGACGAGCGGCCGCCCCTGAACCTCCCGCTTAATTCGCCCGCGTTGAATCTGCTCCAGCGCCTGCGCGACGAGGCCCATCGTTTCGCCAACACCTACAACGCCGACCTGCGCTCAAAGAAGATTCGCGAAAGCGTGCTCGATGACTTCCCCGGACTCGGCGTGGTGCGTCGCGCGGCCTTGCTCGCGCACTTCGGCAGCATGGATCGCCTGCGCGCGGCGACCATCGAGCAGATCGTCGAGGTTCCCGGTTTCGGCCCGCGCATGGCCGCGGAACTGCATGCGTTCCTGCACGGCGCACCGCCGGAACCCACGACGGAAACGTAGCGCGGAGCTACAGCCCGCGGGTTTCGCTCTCGATGCGGGCTGAAGCTCCGCACTACGCCATGCGCGCAAAAGCAGAACGCATTTGCGCCCGTTCCTCGCAACGCCCATGCCTGTGGGCTCTTCCCATGCGTACTACCCTGATCTGTCTGGCACTCGTGTGCCTCGGCGCGCCTGCTCGCGCCGACGTCAAACCCGCCGCGTTGTTCACCGACAATGCCGTTCTCCAACGCGACAAGCCCATCCCAGTCTGGGGAACGGCCGACGCCGGTGAGAAGGTCACCGTCAGCTTCGCCGGCACGACCGTCTCCACCACCGCCGACGCCGCCGGCAAATGGCGTGTCGATCTGCCCGCGTTGACCGCCAACGCGACGCCCTCCGACCTCGTCATCACCGGCAACAACACCGTCACCTTGTCGAACATCCTCGTTGGCGAAGTTTGGCTGGCGTCGGGTCAGTCCAACATGGAATGGAGCCTTTCCGGCACCTACGACAAGGCCATCGATATTCCCGCCTCGGCAAATTTCCCGCTGATCCGCCACATCAAGATCCAGCGCACCGTCGCCGACGCGCCCGCCTCCGCCGTCGCCATCGAAAAAACAACCTGGCAGGTCGCCGGCCCCGAGACCTCGGGCGGCTTCACCGCCGTCGGCTATTATTTTGCCAAGGACCTCTACGAACTTCTCCGCATCCCGGTCGGCATCGTCAACAGCTCCTGGGGCGGCACCCGCATCGAGGCATGGATGGATCCGGCAGCTCTCAAATCCGACCCGGCCTTCAAGTCGGTCGCCGATAGCTGGGCCAAAATCCTCGCCGAATATCCTGAAAAGAAAGCCAAATACGACGCCGACATCGCCGCGTGGAAAGCCGAACAGGCCGCGGCCAACGCCGCCAACACACCTTTCACCCGCCCAAGACCCGGTCCGTGGAACGGTCCCTGGGGTCCCGGCCATCCCGCCACCCCGTCCGGACTCAACAACGGCATGATCTCCCCACTCGTTCCCTACGCGATCCGCGGCGCCATCTGGTATCAAGGCGAGTCCAACGCCGGCAAAGCCTCCGAATATCGCGCCCTCTTCTCGGCCATGATCACCGGTTGGCGCACCCAATTCGCCCAAGGCGACTTTCCCTTCTACTGGGTCCAACTCGCCAACTATCAAAGCCCCACCGACACCAGTTGGGCGTTTCTCCGCGAAGCGCAGACCCAAACCCTCGCACTCCCCGCCACCGGTCAGGCCGTCACGGTCGACATCGGCGACGTGCGCGACATCCACCCGCGCAACAAAAAGGACGTCGGCCGCCGTCTCGCCCGCCTCGCCCTCGCCCGCACTTACGGCCACAAGATCGTCGACAGCGGCCCGGTATTCGCCAACGCCGAGCGCGAAGGCGACGGCTTCCGCGTCCATTTCACCGAGGCCCACGGCGGCCTGATCGCCCCGCTCAACGAGTTGGTCGGCTTCGAACTCGCCGGCGAAGACAAGGTCTTCAAGCCCGCCGAGGCCAAGATCGAAAAGAACTCCGTGATCGTCACCAGCGCCGACGTCGCCAATCCGGTCGCCGTTCGCTACGCTTGGCGCAACGCCCCCCTCGCCGGCCTTTTCAACAAGGAGGGCTTTCCCGCCGTCCCCTTCCGCAGCGACACCTGGTAAACACGTCCGTTCTTTGTTCGCATCGAAGCGGCCCCACCCGGGGCCGCGTTTTTTTTAGGGGGGCCAGACGGTGGGGGGGGCGCTGGGCGCGGTTGGCGGCCGCGCCCCCCAACCCCCGGCCCACGCACACAACCAACACC
>JANJTQ010000093.1 GCA_024711005.1 Opitutaceae bacterium
GCTCAACTATGTGAGCCCGGCGTTCGAGCACATGTGGGAGCGCCGCATGGAGGAACTTCACGCGTGCCCGAGTTTGTGGCGGGAGTGTATCGCTCCGGAGGACCAACCGCATGTCCTCGACGCGCTGCAACGCCTGGCTGAGGGAGTGGATTACGAAATCGAATACCGGATCCTGCTGCCGGACGGTCGCACGCGGTGGATTCTCGATCGAGGCTTCGCCCTTCGCGACACGGACGAACGTATTTATCGCACGGTCGGCGTCGCCACCGACATCACCGGACGAAAGCTCGCCGAGGAAGATCATCGGCGGAGCGAGGAGCGCCTCGCCGCCATTTTTAACGCCTCTCCCATCGCCATCGCGTTTGGCACGTTGGACGGCCGTCTCATCGATGTGAACCCCGAGTTCTGCAATCTTTTCGGCTGCAGTCGCGATGAAGTGATCGGACAGAACGCCGCAGGATCTTTTCCTTGGGCGGATTCCGACACGCGGGATCGGGCGCTCGCCATGCTTTCCAAAAAGAAGGTGCTGCGAAATTTCGAGGCGAAATTCCGCCAGAACTCGGGACGGGTTAGATCCGGACTTGTTTCGATGGAGGTGCTTCAGCTCGGACACGAGCCGATGCTCCTGACCATGATCGTGGATGTAACCGATCAGAAGGCGATGGAAGCGCAGCTTCACCGTGCGCAACGCCTGGAAAGCGTCGGCCAGCTCACGACCGGAATCGCTCACGACATGAACAATATCCTCGCACCGATCATGATGTCGGCTCCGTTGCTGCGCATGGGATTGCCCCCGGAATCCGCGGAGAAAATTTTGTCGTCGATCGAAATAAGCGCACAAAAAGGCGCGGCGCTCGCCCGTCAGCTCCTTAGTTTTGGACGCGGTGTCGAGGGTGCCCGCCGCCTCGTGAATGTCGCCGCGATCATCAAGGACATCGCGAAGTTTTCCCGGCAGACGTTTCCTCGAAACATATCGATCGGCAGCGAAGTGGCCAAAGACCTCTGGTCGGTGCACGGCGATGCGACACAACTCAACCAAGTGCTGCTCAACCTCTGCGTGAATGCGCGCGATGCGCTGCCCGAGGGCGGGCATCTGGTCATATCCGCGGAAAACGTCGGGATCGATGAACTCGACTGCGCCGCGTATGCCGATGCGAAACCCGGCCGCTACGTGTTGATCCGCGTGGTCGATGACGGCGAAGGGATCGCCCCTGAAAACATGGACCGTATCTTCGATCCGTTTTTCAGCACCAAGGATGTCGAAAAAGGCACGGGACTGGGTCTCTCCACGGTGCTCGGAATCGTCAAAAGTCATGGTGGTTTCCTCCGGCTGCACAGCGAACTTGGGCAGGGCGCCACGTTTGAAATCTACCTGCCGGCAGACACGCGACCGGTGAGCGCTCCGCCCTTTGAAGCCCCTGCCGCCGAATTCGTCCGGGGGAGGGGAGAACTGATCATGATTGTCGAGGACGAGGAGTCCGTTCGCACGGTGTTGCGCGACACGTTTCTGCAATGCAACTACCGGGTGATCACCGCGGAGGATGGCGTGGAGGCCACCGCGGCTTTCGTCGCCAATCCGGAGGTTCGCCTGGTTCTCACCGATCTTGATATGCCACTCATCGACGGGCTCAGTTTGGCGCGTGTGCTGCACCGCTTGAACCCCGCGGTGAAGTTTGTGATTTCGACCGGACTGGCCGGGAGCAACATGGCCGGAGAGCACCGGGAGGAATTCAATTCACTGGGCGTGACGACTGTCCTGACGAAGCCTTACACGGGCGAAACGATCTTGAAAGCCGTTCAGGCCGCGCTCGCTTGATCGATAATGTCATCGCGACTGAGGAACGATGCTTCCTTCATCGATGAAAATAATCCGCCTCACCTTGGGAACGACGCGTACGAGTGACTGGTGCGATTGACCGGGCTCCAGCTTGATCTCCGTCTCCGGCGTTTCGATGACGTGATGGGCGGGGAGATTGTTTTGATAAACCCGGAGCGTCCATTTCCCCGGGCGAAGGTGCTCGAACACCACCGTGCCGTCGGAGCCGGTGACTTGTCGCAACACCTGTTTGCCGTCGGTCAACTCCACCAGGCCTCCGCCGAGACCGCCGACTTCCTTGAGCGTCTTGTCCGATGCGCCGACCCCCGGGTTGAGCGTTCGCTGCGCGGGCGCAAAAACCGCGACCTTGGCGCAGAATCGCGCCGAGCGAACGACACTCAGGGAAAACTCCACCACTTCTTCTTTGTTCACCTCGAGCGTGAGAGGGAAGAGTTCTCGGGTGACGAGGTCGACGCCGAGCGAACGCTGTTCGATGTTGAGTTGATAAAGTCCCGGCTTGAGCGATGGGAAAATAAACTCACCGCGATGATTCGTAACCGCGGTCATGCCATTTGCCGTGACGATCACCCGGGACATGGGAAGCGAGCGGCCTTCGTTCAGTTCGACGATCTTCCCTCGAATCACGCCGATGCTTTTCTTCTTCAATCCACGCATGCCGAAGGGAATCGTATAGCTCACCAAGACGGAGGTATGGGGCTCTTGCGTGGCGGAGTTTTTGATCCAGCGACCCTGCACACCCACGATGTTCTGATTCGGCAAGGTGTAACCCACCGTGCCTCTCGCCGTATCCTGCACGCGGGCGGTTCGCGCGTCGTACTCGTCGCGCGCATAGCTCACATTCACGCTTAGCTGCGGGGTGAGGTTCCACTGGGCCGACGCACCCAGCGTGCGAGAACGCTCGGTCACGCCGGCGATCGCGGACGACCCCAACGTTCCATAGACGGAGTAGGACTGCCGCGCCGTGGGTCGGTAGGACAAAAACAGACTGTATCGTCCAATGGACTCCCGCTCGCCGGATTCGCCGGAAGGGAGTTCTCCTGTTTTTTCAATCGTGCCAAACTCTGCAAACGTCTGCGCGCTGAGCTTTCCCCGGCTATGCCCGACGCCGATCCGAATCGAATGCTCCAAACTGTCCTCGGCGCCGTCCACCCATTCCACATATCGCGTCACGTTTTGGTATTCGAGCGAGAGGTCCGTGCGAGGAGAGAGGCGATACAGTAGTCCCGGTCGGCAGGAGGTTTGCCGGGTCGACAAGACCCCCTGTGGCAAAGGCGGCTGATCGGAAAAGGTCGTCACGACATCACGCTCGATTTGGTCGAATGCGACTTTGCCTCGCAACGAACGGTAGATTGGAAACGTGATCGTAGCCTGGGTTTGTTCGGTCGCGTGATACGCGCCGAAGAATCGATTCCCGGCGTGCACCCGTTCGGCCGAGTAAACCACGTCGTCGAACAACTTCCCCCGGGCTTCCGCCCGATACGCCTGCGCCTCCGTGCCCGAGCCCGCGTTGCCCAGCGCGTATTCCAGATCGAGGTCCAGTTTTTCCCCGAAATCGAAATGAGGCTGCAGGCTGAAAATGCTCAGCGGGCCGGTCGGTTGAACCTCGTATCCCGAATCGGTTTTGTGGAGTGCGTTTGCCTGAAACGAGAAGGTCGGTGTGAATTCCCGGCGGACATATGAGCCGGCGCTTTGAAAATTCTCCGTGCGTCCGATCGTTTCCATGTAGAACGCGCCGGTGCTCGTGGCCCCGGGGTGAAGGACGAAGCCGGCTCCGCGACCGTAGCTGAACCGCTGCGTCAAGGGCGACAGCGGATAGTTTTGATCCCCGGCGTAAACGTCCAGCGTGGGCCCGAGGTAGTTGACGCGATACTCATCCCGAAGCCCATACGGACCTTGGTCGTCGAGCGATGGACCGCGAAAGAGGAAATCGAGCCGATGCCGCCGGTCTTCGTCCAGATAGCCACCACCGGAAAACTCCGCCTGGCTGGAAATTTGCCCGTCCTCCGACAGTCCGATCCAACGCAGCCGCGCCGGCAGACGCACATACGGGTCACGATCACCTGTGATGCGGGGGATGACCTTGAGGACCACCGGCCGTCTGGCCGTGACGACGACCCCTTTGGGATCGGTGGCGGTCGCGTTGAAATTAACGACCTGGCTCGACGACTGGCGAAGGTTCGCGTCGGTCGTAATCCATGCCCGCACCACTTGGGATGCGGAGACATCGAGCGAGAGTTCCGCCGGCTCCAGTCGGACCGGACAGTCCGGAGCACTGGCCGCCGTGAGAGACACTTTCATTCGGCTGTTCCCTCGATTGACCAAGCGCAGTGTCACCTCGCCGGTATCGCCCGCGATCACGGTTTCGATCTGGTCCTCCCGGGTGAGTTCCAGCTTGGCGACGGGCAGCACGACCACCGTCATCGTCACGCTCGCGACGGGAGAACGAGTATGACTATTCGTCAGGACGTAATCGAGGTGGAACGAACCGGCGGCCGCCGTGGACGGCACGGCGAAGGCGATCAAGCGCAGTTGTTCCGCGTCGGCGGCCAGCCTGATCGGAGTCGCCGTTGGTGAGATCTGCCGCCAGTTGGCCGGGAGAACGAACTGCTCGTCAAAATCCGCATCCGCCTCCGACCGATTGGCGATCAGGATGCTCGCGGTGACGATCTTGCCTGGCGTGACCTCAACCACCCGGTCGGACGTGAGACGAGCTTCTCCGCCGCTGGTTTCGGCCCGGATTATTGACGCACAAAAACAGCAGCAGTAGAGCGCGATCAGCGAGCTAAGGCGCAATCTCCAGGGTGTATTGCGCGCCGGTGACATAATCGCCTCCCGAGTCCATCACGACCATGGCGGTATATTTGCCGGGCGGAACATCTGCAAACTTGACGCCGTAACGAACGGAACACCGAGGGTAGATGCGTCGTTTTCCCCCTTGGAAATGACCGATGGAAATACCCTCGGCATTGAAGAGTTCGGCCGAAAGGGCGGGGATCTGCACGCGCTCGCCCGTATTGGCGACGTCGATCAGCAAAGTGGATTTGCCGTCCTTGACGGTCATTTTCTTGTCTTCGATGGCGAGTTGCTCGGTGCCGGTGGCGCCGACTGCGGTGACGATTTGGACCGCGTATCGCATGACGGTTTGGACGCTCATGGCGACCTCGTCCTTTCCTCCTTCGACCTTCGGCGACGGCGTGGCGACCGGCTCGACCATGATCATGCTCCAGTAGGTGCCGGCCAGATCGGACGTCTCGGGCGTTTTGCCTTTATAGTAAACGGAGATCGTCGCCTGCGGGGGGACCGTTACGCGCGGGGGGCTGATCGACATCCACGGTGCGTTGGAGCGGGGCCGCGTTCCGGGCTTGTCATAGTGGCTGGCTCCATCGGCGGTGAACAGGTAGTCCGTTTGTGAAAGGGCGATCTCCATCGGCTTGGTGTCGGTGTTCTTGACCAGGATGACGCCTTCGAACGACTGGCCCGGCTTCACCGTGTGCTGGCGCACCAAACCGCCGATGACGACGACGCCGGCGAACGACGGAGCCGTCGTGGTCGATGAAAACAAAATCAGGAGGAACAGGAGTTTCTTCATATCAATCATTGGGGCACGACGGTGAAAATGATGCCGGAGCTGTAGGTGTCGGGCGGAACGCTCGTGGACATGCCGGTCAGCTTCAGCTGGAGCGCGATGCCGTTCCGTTCGCCGCCGCCGGTGAAAATTTCCGTATCAAGGGTGCCGAGCTCCATGTAGGTCGTGCCGCCCTGAACGGATCCGGAACCACTGCCGTCGGAGCTGCGACGAATCGAGAGGCGAAAGGAGCCATGCCATGTGCCGCTGGAACGCCGGGCCAGCACACGCCACGCTCCGCCGGCCGTATTTGAGACATCGAGCGTGGTCGTGCCGGACACGCTTTCGTATTGGCTGACGAGGTTGCTTCCGGCACCCGCGACCAAGTCGCCCGAATCGATGCTTTCCGTCCAACTCCCGATCGAGGACACGTCCGCGCCAGGCGCGGCGATTGCCAGCACCACCATGACCCCCAAACCGCGAACGATGGTCGCTTTCACCTGAAAACGGGAGCGGGTGATGGCGTGGCCATCACCCGCATGAATCTGCCATTAAACGCAGATCCGTTTGCGCCACTTAGATCGAGTCGACGATCGTGTAGGTAACGGTCTTGCTGCCGGAGGCGACCACGCCGGCGGTCACCAACGCGGAAAGCTCGTACGAGATGCTCAGGCCGCTCTCGGCGACTTCGGTGATGCCCGTGACCGCGTCAACCGCGACCGTTCCGAGCGTTACCTGACCTGCGGACGTGCCGCCCGTCGGAGCCCCCAAGGCCACCTTCAGCGTCACATCCGTGGGCATTGCGGTGTCGATCGCCGCGGTGATCTTCTTGGCGGTGCCGTTGGTCGTGATCGCGTAGGTCGTGGAGGAGTCGGTGACCGCGTCCGGCTGCGAACCTGCGGTGGCGGTACTCACCACCAAGGCGCCCGGATTGCCGCTGTTCGAGATCTCGTTGATCGCCTGGACCTCGAAGGTGACCGTCTGCGTGGTCGTGTTGCTGGCGAAAGCTGTGACGGTGGAGGCGAGGGCCGCTACGAGAGCCGCCCGGAGGGTGAAGGATGATTTGCTCATCTAATTGTAATGTTTGGAGTTGGGAATCGCGAACGGACGTCGCTTGCGAAGGTGTCACCATAGCAGTCCGATCGACCGGGGACTAATCAGAGGAACCCGCATTCGGACGTGGCATTTTGTCCTACAAGCGCGTTGGGGCACGGCGGCAAACCTGCCGCCGTTGTACGTTCCTCCGCCGGCCGGCTTCCCTCCGCTCTTTTAGCGACGCACACGATGCCCTTGTTCGCGGTGGGAATTGTCCGACGTTGTTCGGCGCGGAATCTTGCCGGCGGCTATTTCTCCAAACCGTGCTCCAGCGAATAGCGGATGATTTCGGCGGTGGTGTGCAGGCCGAGTTTTTCGAGCACGCGTGTGCGATACGTGCTCACCGTCTTGACGCTGAGGCCAAGGATGGCGGCGATCTCGGAGACCGTGCGCCCTTTTCCCAGATTACGAAGCACCTCGAATTCCCGAACCGAGAGCGCCTCGTGGGCTGTTTTCGGGCAGGGATTCAGGCGTTTTTCCATCAGGCGCGCACCCAGATCGGGCGAGATATATTTTTTCCCGGAACGAACCCGACGAACCGCCGTGAGGATTTCGTCCATCATGCTCGCCTTGCTGAGAAAGCCCGCCGCGCCCTCCTCCAGCGCACGTTCGCCGAATTGCTCTTCGAGCATGCCGCTCAGAATCAAGACCGGCGAGGCGGGAGCGACGTTTCGCAGGTCGTGCAGTACATCCAGTCCGCTCCGATCGGGCAGATCGATATCCAGAAAAATTACGTCCCAAGGACCGGAAGCCACTTGCTCCATCGCCTCACGTGCATCGGCGGCTTCCTTGACCGTGCCCTCGGGAAAAGTGTGGGTTAGCAGCCGTTTCAGGCCTTCGCGGACAAGAGGGTGATCTTCAATTAACAAAAAGCGCATAACGAATCCAAGGCCCGCGATACAATGCGGTTCGGCTGATGCGAGAGTCAAGAGACCGCGTCGATTTCAGCGTAGGGAACGAAACGGATGCATGCCGTCTTTCTATGTGACTGCATTAAACGCGCCTCGAAATCGCATTTGAAATACTCGCGCGCACCCCGTCTGATTGCGCGCTATGTCTCTTGGTTTTGTCGGACAACGGTGCCTGAGCGAACGCGAACCCGAGCTGGGCCTTGGCCTGGTGGCGGAGCTTGACCGCAACCGCATCACGATCGAATTCCCCGCCACGCGTGAAAAACGCATCTACGCCCGCGGCACGCCCGTTCTGAAACGCGTGCAGTTTGCTGCCGGCGAAACCGTCGCCACCCGCGCCGGCGAGAAGTTCGCCGTCGAGTCCGTCGACGAGGAAAACGGCCTTCTTGTCTACGTCGGCCCCGCCGGCCAGCGCGTGCGCGAGGATGTCATCTCCGATCTCACCAGTGTCTCCTCTCCCTCCGAACGTCTGATGGCCGGCCAGGCCGACCCGTCAGAAGTGTTCGACCTGCGCCTGCGCGCGCTCCAAGCCCAGGCCCGGTTCCGCCAGTCCGATGTCCGTGGCTTCCTCGGCGGACGCATCGACCTCATACCGCACCAGTTTTACATCCTCCACGAGGTATCCAATCGTCAGGTACCGCGTGTGCTCCTCGCCGACGAGGTCGGCTTGGGCAAGACCATCGAGGCCTGCCTCATCCTTCAGCGTCTTCTCGCCACCGGTCGTGCCAAGCGAGCCTTGATCCTTGTCCCCGAATCTCTCGTCCACCAGTGGTTCGTGGAGCTTCTCCGCCGCTTCAACCTGTGGTTCACCCTCTTCGACGAGCCTCGCTGCCTCGCCGTTGAAGCCAGCGAACCCGGCAAGAATCCGTTCCTCTCCAGCCAGCTCGGCCTCGCCAGCATCGCTTATCTCGCCGGACCCGACGCCACCCCTCGCCGTACCCAAGTCATCGAAGCCGGATGGGACCTCGTAATCGTGGACGAAGCCCACCACCTCGGCTGGACCCCGGAAGCCGCCAGCCCCGACTATCAATTTGTCGAACAACTCGCCCGCAAAGCCCCCGGACTGCTCCTCCTCACCGCCACACCCACCCAGCTCGGCCTTGCCGGACACTTCGCACGCCTTCGGCTCCTTGATCCGCATCGCTACGATGACTACGAAACGTTCCTCGATGAGACCGCCGACTTCGGAAAAGTCGCGGAGGTGGCCGAAAAGATCGTCGAAAACAAAGTCCTCTCCTCAAAAGACCAGGCTTCCCTCCGCCAGATTTTCGACCGCGACCCCGAGACGCTCGCCGCCCACCTCGCCGCGCTCGACGCCGGGAAGCCCGACGCCCGCGAAGCCCTCCTACGCACGTTGTTGGATCAACATGGCACCGGCCGCGTCGTCTTCCGCAACACCCGGGCCGCGATGACCGGATTTCCCAAGCGCCAGTATTGTCCCGTCGCGCTCCCCGACGCCTCGCCCGCCCTCCTCGCCCGCGTCTCCCGCGAAATCCAGGCCGAGGAAGCCGACGCCGACGCCACCGCTCACACCGCCAGCCGTACCCAAGGCGCCGCCGCTCCGATCGACAACGCCCCCATTTCGATCGACTTCTCCGAGGAAGCCGAAGCCGCCCTCGCCACCGCGTCGCCCGAAGACTCCGATCCGGACGACCCCGACGTAGCCGCGAGCGTGAGCGAGTGGTCCGAAGAACCGGCCGACGAGTTATCCGACGAGGCCCTCGACGAAGCGCCCGCCAAACCGACGCGCAAGCCCAAGCCCGCCAAGAAAACCAAAGCCAAGTCCGCGACGTCCCCCGACGTTGTCACCTCGCCGCTCACCGCGTTCCCTGGGGCTAAATCCAAGTCCAAATCCACCAAGTCCGACCCCGTGGCGGGGAGCGTGAGCGACCCGTCCGAGCCGTCCGCCCGGTCTGCTCTCCGCTATTCCTACAAAGACGACCCGCGCCTCCTCTGGCTCGTCGATTTCCTGCAAAAGATCGCGCCCGCCAAAGTCCTTCTCATCTGCCGCTCCGAGCGCAAGGTTCTCGCCCTCGAAGCCGCCATCAAAGAGAAGCTCAACCTTAACATCGGCCTCTTCCATGAAGGCCTGCCGCTCGTGCAGCGTGATCGTCAGGCCGCCTGGTTCGCCGAGCCCGCCGGTGCTCAACTTCTCCTCTGCTCCGAAATCGGCAGCGAAGGTCGCAACTTCCAGTTCGCCCATCACCTCGTCCTCTTCGATCTCCCGCTCAACCCGAGCCTCGTCGAACAACGCATCGGTCGTCTCGACCGTATCGGACAAACGGATACTATAAAAATCCATGTCCCCTATCTTGCCGACGGAGCCGACGCCGCCGTCGCCGAATGGTATCATTTCGGCCTGAACGCCTTCGAGGCCCCGTTGCACGGCGGCAACGACTACGCCGGTGCTTTTCGCGCCCGTCTCCTTGAACTGATCGAAAAGTGGCACGGGCATCCTGCACGTGGGGTCGGAAAACATGGGAAGGATGCCCATGCCACGGCCCGCGCCGACCTCGACGCCTTCATCGCCGAAACGGAAAAATTCCGGGCCGAACTTCAGCTCAAGATGAAGCAAGGCCGCGACCGCCTCCTTGAGCTCAACTCCTTCAACCGCGACGTCGCCAAAACCGTGATCGACCGCGTGCGCGCCGCCGACGCCGATCCGTTTCTCCGCAAGATTCTCACCGACATCCTCGATCACTTCGGCGTCCGCGTAAGCGAACACGAAGACGGCGACGTGAACCTCGATGCGTCCCATGCCTATGTGGAAGGCTTCCCGTCGATCCCGCGTGACGGCATGCTGGCCACCTACGATCGCAAGCGAGCCATCGCTCGCGAGGATATCCGATTCCTGTCCGCCGACCACCCGCTCGTGCAAGACAGCATCGACCTGCTCGTCGATTCGCCCGCCGGCACCACGGCCTTTTGTGTGCTCGAAGCCGACAAACCCAACCTCCTCCTGGAAGCCGTCTTCGTCCTCGAAACCGTGGCCGACGCCAAATGGCACGTGGACCAATTCCTTGCCCCGACGCCCATCCGCGTGCTCGTGGACATCCACGGACATGACCTGACCGACGATGTTCTTTATTCGCGACTCGCCGCCGATGTGGACGACGCCCCGCTCCCGCGTTTCCTGGAGCGCCCGGGCTTCAATGGCACGTTGCTCAAGAACCTCGTTGAAGGCGCCTCGGAGCGTGCGACGACCCGCACGGTTGCGCTCAAACAAGCCGCCCGCGAACGCGCCGCGGCAACGTTGACGGCGGATCTCCAGCGACTCGTGGAGTTGAGCAAGCTCAACGACAACGTACGCCCGGAAGAAATCGAATTGGCGAAGAAACAAGTCCGCCACGTCCGCACAGCCATCGAGCAAGCCCGCCTCCGACTGGACAGCCTCCGCCTGATCGTCGAAGGGGTGAGCGTGGATTGATCACTTTCACTTCACGTAGTCCGTCATATCGACGCCGAACCTTCGCCCAGGAAGAGATCCTTCGCTCACTCGATAGGCCGCTCCGTCCCACACGATCAGGCTGATCAACGGATCGTCTGATACCGCTCGAATCACACTATATTGGGCGAAGTTCTCTGTCCGTATCCCGTTCAGAGCCACGATCACCATATTTCGCTGAAGGCCGAAAGGCACCATTTGCTTGCTGGAACCATTGATTAGAACTCCGCGCTTCGGCGCGGCACTAAAGTCACTCAATGCAACCCTGTTCAGGCCTGACGGGAAAACACCGGAGAGTTTGCTCTCATAGCCGAGCTTGCGCGCCGTCGCCATGTCAGTTTTGGACATCCGAATCAGGCAGGACATTTCCGCGACGGCTTCATCTTCATTGTACCGTGCGTCGATCTTCCGAGCGGTTTCGAGTGCCTGATCCCACTTGCCCTGTTTTTCCATCAGCCAGATGTAGGTTTCCAATCCGCGGTATGAATAGACCTCGGCCGCTTCTCCGGCCACCTTCGTTGCCATGGCAATATCTCCCCTTCGGTGAAGGTATTTCACCAGCGGAAGACTGGTGTTGGCCATCGAGACACGATCTTCCGCTTTCTCGAACGCCTGCATGTAGGCCTGCGCGGCCTTCTCGGGCAGCGTTTGCCTTTCAAGATAATCACCGAGTTCCAAATATAGGTTGGGATCGAGCTTCGCGGCTTTCTCCATGGCAACCTGGTACAAGTCGGGCTGTCCGCGATATGTGGTGGCGAGCAACCGGATGGCTCGCAGACTGAAATCGGGCATGGATCCCATCCATTTGGCAGCGATCTCAGGACTGATGTTTTCGACCGTGTTACCATTTTCATGGTATGCGTTCTGTTTGGCCAAGGGATAGGAATAAGGGGCTTGGTCCAACAGGGCCTTCAACCAAGTGCCATCGTTTTCATCGCCCACACCGATTTCGTATAAACGATCATTCACTTCAAAAACGGTGCCTCGTGGCACTTCCGGTCGGAACCAGGCATGGTGATCTGGAAACGAAAGCACCCATCTCTGATTTTGATCATCACGCAATGACGTCCATAGCGCCGGCGTTACCATTTCGGGGTGCTTTTGGATGACGATCGCGCAGGATTCGTTGACCTTCTTTCGGTCTGCATCACTCCGGGCCATCATCCTTTTGAGAAAAGGCGTGTAGCGGGTCTCAGGCAGCTTCTCCTCAACGAAGGTCCTTAGCTCATTCGCGCTGTCTTTTACGCCCCAGTTGTCATTCAAAAACCGAAATGTTTTTTGAACCGCCTGCATGAGATGCCGCTGGTGGTAACCGGCCATCAGGTTTTTCCCGGCTACGTCGATTCTGGCATGTTGTGATACCGCTCCGACGGGCGAGCCTTCGGCGACATCCACGTAGTGCTTAAGCCAGTCCAAGTCGTCCGTCTCCACCTTGATGCCGAAGGTTCCGGCGGCTGAGGCCGATTCTTGGAGTTCGATCCCCAAAATAGGTTTCGAAAAAACATGTCCGTGTCCGACCGAGAGGAACTCCTCATTGGCAATGCGCCAATAGCCGGCATCCGGTTTTACCTCCGCCTCCTTTAGAAACTGAATCCCCATCGCACAACTCACTGAGCGGACGAGCGCCCGGAAATATTCGTGTTTGAGCGCGTCGCTACCCGACAAAGCGTGTCCGCGATCAGCGCGCCAGTCGCCCGTGTTGCGAAGGCGCAGGATGACCGCCCACTCCGCGAGAACCTTATCTTGTCCGGAAGAGAAATCCTCAAGGGAAGCGAGTGCCTCCACCTGCCGCCCGCAAAGTGTTAGGCGCAGCGACTCAGCCAACGATCTCCCCGTGGTTTGGGTCTGTACACTCAGCGCATCCGCAGCCGCCAGATGGGCGATCATCCGATTCAGGGGAATACGCACATCGCGAAACGCACCTGAATAGTCGTTTAGGGCGATCGTTCCCAATAAGAGTGAGGCCTGCACGTGCCCGGCTGCGGATGCTGGATGTTCGGACAGAAAATCCGAGAGCCGTTTGTTCTCAGCGATGAATGTCTTGAGGTCGGGAGACAGGAGCGCTTCGGCGCATTCCGTATCGGACAACGTTGGCGACGTGACCTCCGTCGTCGTAAAAAATTCTTTCGCGAAGGACTGATAGCTGGCGGGGTTCCACACCCCTTGTTCGATCGAGATGACGCGAGCTTTGCCTGCCATCATCACTTCATAACGAGCGTCATCGATCCCGCTTGCGACCTTCCGAACGGTCACGGACGCAAGTGGCGAACCATTTTTGTTCAGAATGCTCCCCATGTCCGCCAGGAATTGACAGACCTGTTGGACCATCCACGCCTCTTCGGTGCGGCCTGCGTCGGAGGACGAAGCGACAGGCGAACGTTTACAGCCACTCAAGCCGAGGCCGACCGCCAGACATCCAAATACCCACCAGCGAAGAGAACGGATTGCAGATAGCATCCGTCACGATTGAGGCAGGTCACTTGGCCGCGCAATTCCTATATCGGCCGTTGATCGCGAGCATCGCTCGGGCGCGCGTTTGTTTGCCCTCGGACATCATGAGCTTAAGTCTCATCCCATGCTTCCGCTGCGTGAAACCGCCTCCCGCTTTCCTATTCCCGATTGGAACGCGGTCACGCAACTAGCCGCAGAACTTCCCTCCGACACCGATGAGAACCTGTTCTGGACGGAATGTGGACGCGATTGGGTTCATCTGCTTCGCCAAAGCCTCGGCGCGGATTACATCGGCTACGAATCCACCCATTTCTGGCTGATCTCCAGCCAACCGGATTCTTCCTCTCGCCGGATTATTGGCTGGCTCGAAACCACGCGCACCAAGGTGCTCAAGGCCCTCGGGCTCGACGTCAGCCGGCACCACCGCGGCAACTGCCCCGTCTTGGTGACCCATGATCTCGAAACCTATTACGCGTACGTGGCCGCCTATTTGCCGGAGGGCGACAACGCGCTCAGTGGTGGCATGTATATCAATCAAGGCTACGGGCATTTTGTATTCACTTTCCTCGACATGGGTCAGGCGGAAGCGGTGCTGGCGCATGAACTCACCCACTCGCTTGTCTCTCATTTGCCCCTGCCCGCATGGCTCAACGAAGGAATTGCCCAGCTCTGTGAACAAGCCGCGACCGGACGCGACACCGCCAACTATGATGCGATCAAGGACACCATTGGCACGTATTGGACTGTGGATACGATTCAGGATCTCTGGAGCGGTCATGGGTTCAACCGTCAGGATGAAGGGCAGCTTCAAAGCTACCATCTGGCCAAGGTGCTGACGCACATGCTGACCGGTGACCGTTCGCGCTTTCTCGCATTTTTGCACGACGCCCACTTCTCGGATGCCGGCGCCGCCGCGCTCCTCCGGCATTTTGACGTGTCATTGGAATCCCTCGTCGGCGATTACCTTGGCGACGGCATGTGGGCCCCTCTGCTCCGGTATGAGCGGGACATCCCTCTCGGGGGCGCACCTCGTTACGGATGCCGCAGGTAGTCGGCGATGATCGGCAGATCGGCTTCGGGAAGATCGAGTGTCGTGAGTTCGCCGGCCGGCACCCAGCGGAGGGCGGCATGTTCGTGGGTTTGCGGTGTGCCGCTGTCGCTGTGCAGCCGGACCACGAACGGGATGAGTTGCACCGTGACGGTGGCGTAGGCGTGCGTGTGGGGTGCGAGCGGACGGAGGATCTCCACGGTGCAGCCCAGTTCTTCGTCTAGTTCGCGATGCAAGGCGGTCTCGGGCGTTTCGCCGGGTTCGACTTTGCCGCCGGGAAACTCCCACTTGCCGCCGAGGTGTTTGTGGGCCGGTCGCTGAGCCATGAGTACATGGCCATCCCGTTCGATCAGGGCGCAGACGACGGAGAGAGGCGTAGGGGCGGACATGGCGTCACGGTGAACAGGACGAGATGCCTCGTCTACCTTGTTTAGACTTCCGCTCGGAAGTGTTCATGCGCTCACTTCAGGAGTTATGGCCAAGTCGGCAGCCGATGATCCACGTACGTTTATCTCGCAGGTCAGCCTGGTGGGCCGGGGTGGCGGCGCGTTCAAGAACCTGCGCGGTTTCGACAAGTCGCGCCACACGGTTCCCGACGCGGTGAACAACGCGACGTCGGGATTTTTGGCGAAGCTGTGCGCCGCGGAGCTGGCCGAGGAGGCGGAGGATTTTTTTCAGCGGACGAAGGCTGCGTTGAGTTACAAGCGGAAGGACCTCTCGCTTGATATAACGTCGCCGATGGCGGTGTTGAGCGCGAAAGATTTCACCCTTGAGATCGCCTACGCATTGGAGGCGTCCGACCCCGCAAGTTACACGATCACCCGCACGCTGCATTCGATCAAAAACGGCGAGCTGTTACGGGTGGCCGAATTCGACGAGTTGTTCGCGGGGCAGTTTTCGGCGATCGCGTTCGCTCTAAAGAAGGGCGTGCGCGTCGAGGCGGTCATCGACGCGGTCGAAGGTTTGGAAGACGATGCCAACGAAGAGGGGGCGGACGCGAAGGCGGCGAAGGTATGCGTCGATTATCCTTCGGATTATCGCGATTGCACGCTGACGGTTGAAGGCATCGACGCGGCGGTGGTATGCGACGGCGCCACGTTGGAGATGCGATTTGAAAAGTGCGGCTCGCCGCGGGAGTTGGTCGAGGCATTCGCGGCCGTGCGAAAGGCCTTTGCGCTGACAAAGGATCGGGCGCTGGCGGGGTTGTTGTGAGGGAGATAGCTCGGAGGTTTAACGCGGAGACGCAAAGGGGAGACCGAAGGGCATAAAGGCTCGGAGGTCCGATCTTTGCGATCATGGGGATCGAGCCTTTGCGTCTTTGCGTAAAAGTCAGAGTTCTGGATGCAAAAACGGCGCCCGGGGCGGGGCGCCGTTTTGGAACCAGAACCAAGAGGAGGAGGGCTTTCAGCCCGCGGGTTTTACGGACATGGGCAGGATGCCCATGCCACTTTTTCAGGCCTTGATCATGTCGAGGACGGCGGCGCGCTCGTCGACGAGTTCCTTGTTGGTCAGCGCGATCTTCGACTTGGCGAAGTCGCACATCTCGTAGCCTTCGATGACTTCGTAGCTGCCGGGCGTGGTGGTGCGCACGGGCATGCCGGCCCAGACTTCGGGATCGAAGCCGTAACGGCCTTCGGACTTCACGGCGACCGAATGGATCGCGCCGGGCGTGACCAGCGAACGCACGTGGTCAACCAACGCGTTGGCGGCGGAGGCGGCCGAGGAAAGTCCGCGGGCGGCGATGATGGCGGCGCCGCGTTTGCCGACGGTTTCCAGGAAGGGGCCCTCGAGCCATGCCTTGTCGTTGATCACGTCGACCGCCGGTTTGCCGCCGATGGTGGCGTGGGCGAACGAGGGGAACATGGTCGGGCTGTGGTTGCCGTAGATGAAGATGTCTTTGACGGCGGTGAGTTCGACACCGGCTTTCTTGGAAAGCTGAGCCTGGGCGCGATTTTGGTCGAGGCGCACCATCGCGGTGAAGCGATCGGGCGTGAGGCGTTTCGCCTGCGAGGCGGCGATCATGCAGTTGGTGTTGGCGGGATTGCCGACCACGGCGACGCGGGCGTCGGCGGCGGCCACTTCGTCGATGATCTTGCCCTGTCCGATGAAGATCTTCCCGTTGTCCTTGAGGAGATCGGCGCGTTCCATGCCGGGACCGCGGGGCTTGGCACCGACGAGAAGGGACCAGTTGGCGTCCTTGAAGCCGACGCGCGGGTCGTCGGTGAGGACCATGCTCTGGAGCAGAGGGAAGGCGCAGTCGTCGAGTTCCATCGCGACGCCTTCGAGCGCCTTCATGGCTTTCTCGACGGGGACTTCGATGAGTTGGAGAATGACCGGTTGGTCAGCTCCAAACATCGCCCCGGAGGCGATGCGGAAAAGAAGCGAATAGGAAATCTGACCGGCGGCTCCGGTCACGGCGACACGAATGGGGGATTTGCTCATGAGAAAGGTGGTAGCGTAGCGCAAAGATTGGGCGCGTGACACGCACAGATTGTGGTTTTAAGCGCAAAAAATGGCCCGGGGGGAGAAAAGCGGAGATTGGAGATTCAACGCAAAGGCGCGAAGGCGGTAAGGTCGCAACGATTCGGACCTATGAATTTGGACTGGCGCTTTGCGTGCCTGGCGTCCTTGCGCCTTCGCGTTATGGATCGATCCGGTTCGGACAAGCTGGGTGATCCTATGCGAAGTGCGAGGCGAGGGCGGCGTGGATTTCGCGCACCATCTTTTCCGTCGTTTCCCAGCCGATGCAGCCGTCGGTGATGCTCACGCCGTAGCGGAGCTTTTCCTTGGGCTGCGGGAAGGGCTGGCTGCCGGTTTCCAGGTTGCTCTCAACCATGGCGCCCATAATCGAGGTGTTCCCGGCGGTGATTTGTGCGAGCAGGGCGCGGATCACGTCGGGCTGCAACTCGGGTTTTTTGGACGAATTATCGTGCGAAGCATCGACGAGGATCGAGAGGGGCAGGCCGCCCTTGGCGAGCACCTGTTCGGTTTTGGCGATGTGCTCGGGGGAGTAATTGGGGCCGGCCGCGCCTCCGCGCAGCACGATATGGCAGTTCGGGTTCCCCCGGGTGACGATGGCCGAGGCCGCGCCATCCATGCTGACGCCGAGGAACGTCTGGGGCTGGCCGGCGGCCTTGATCGCATTGACGGCGGTCTGGAGGTTGCCGTCGGTGCCGTTTTTGAAGCCGATGGCCATGGAAAGACCGGACGCGAGCTGACGATGCGTTTGGGACTCGGTCGTGCGTGCGCCGATGGCGCCCCAGCAGACGAGGTCGGCGATATATTGAGGGGTGATGGGATCGAGGAACTCGGTGGCGGTGGGAAGTCCCAGATCGAGCACCTCGCGAAGGAAGGCGCGACCGAGGCGCAGGCCGGCGGCGATGTCGTGGGAGCCGTCGAGATGCGGATCCATCACGAGCCCTTTCCAACCGACCGTCGTGCGGGGTTTCTCGAAATAGACACGCATGACAACCATGACGCGGTCCGACACCTCGCGAGCGAGAGCGGCGAGGCGGCGGGCGTAGTCGCGACCCGCCTCGGTGTCATGAATCGAGCAGGGCCCGATGATCAGAAGGAAACGGCGGTCGTTCGTGAAGATGAGGCGATTGATCTCGTCGCGGGAGCGCGTGATAAAATCGGCTTGGGACTCCGTCTTGGGCAGCTCGGCGAGCAGCTGGGCGGGCGAGGGGAGTGGACGGGTCTCCACGACGTTGATGTCGGACGTCTTGTGCATGAAGGGGCGAAAATGACGCAACCGGCGCGCCGAGGGCAAGCGTCCAGCGGCTCCGAAAACGACGGGTGCGGGCGCAAAAAAACCGCTTCGGATGAGAAGCGGTGCGGCGGTTGGGGATTTTCTGGCGATGTCCGAGCTTTAAAATACGTGGGCCGGCCGCCTACCCCTAAGCGACCGGCCATTTGCTTTCTTAGTTACCCCAAAACTCCTGCTAAGCAGGAGAAGTGTTTAAATCTAACGTTGAAAGAAGTAGTGAATGACCGATTTTGGTCAAATAAAAGTTCTCATTATCTTTCAGGCTTAATTTCAACAGATTCGTATTCAGATGGATAACGATATAAATATTTTCGCTCCTAATGTGGCTTGGAAGAGCCGATACCGACCCTCCGCCTGCCTTCATTTCACCGGGGAAGATGCGTTAGTTTTTTTGCAGGGGCAAGTTACGCAAGAATTGCGTTCGGCCGCGCCACTGGCGGCCGCTTATGGATTATGGTTGAACCAGAAGGGAAAGGTGCTGGCCGACAGTTTTATTCTGAGGGAAGCGTCTGACAGTTTGTGGATTGTGAGCGTTTGGGGGAGTGCTTCGGTCATTCGTGAACGGCTGGAAGCCTACATTATCGCCGATGATGTAACGGTCACCGACGTCACCGCCGACTGGCAAGGAGTCGCGTTGGGAGGTTCCGGCGCGGACGCGTGGCTGACTCGCGAGGCGGGCGGAGGGCCGGCGGACGGGGAGTTCATTCGCGCCGGGGGTGGGTTTGTGTTTCGCGGGCGGCGCGATAACGGGGTGAGTTTTGAATGGTTGCTGCCGGTGGGTGCGGCGGTGCCGGACGGTTTGGTGGAACTCGCTGCGGACGAATTGGAACGGCTGCGGATCGCCGCGGGAATTCCACAGGTTCCAAAAGATCTCGGATCCGGCGACTTGCCCAACGAGGGCGGGCTGGACGCGGCGGCGATTTCCTACACCAAGGGCTGTTATTTAGGGCAAGAGGTGATGGCGAGGCTGAAGGCCATGGGAACGGTGCGGCGGCGGCTGGTGCGGGTGCGAGGCGGTGGATACGGAGTCCCGTCCGTGCCGTGCGCGTTGTTACAAGGGGAGAAGCGCGTGGGCGAGCTTCGCTCCGCCGTGGCGGATGGCTCGGGAGGATTTATCGGACTCGCGATGATGTCCAAACTGGGGCTGGATCCGGTGGTGTTGCTTGCGCCGGAACCGGGAGGCGAAGGTTTTATCGAACTCGTCGACCTGCCATGACCGAACGCGAACAACTTATTCAGCTTTGCACAAAATTGGGCGCGCCGACGCCTGCGGGAGCGTCGACGATGGCCGACCAATTGATCAAGCGTTGTGACCAACTCGTCGAACAGCGTGGAATCTCGCGTACCGAGGCGATGGCCTATTTGCTGCAACTGGTGACAAAGGGCGCGAGAGGTGAGACTCCGCCGGGGTTCGAAGGCGTGAAGAAGGAATGAACGCGGCGAGCGGAAATAGCTTGGCTGTTCCGCCCTGATCGGTGCGGCGGGACGGTGGTGAGGCGGTTCCGTTTCTTCATCATTTGGAAGCCCTCCGCGCCCTTGTTCCGGTGAAAGACCGTTGACGACCCGGGGCAGTGCAAGGCATTCCGGCAGGCTTCCTATGCAGCAGAAAATCGCCGCCCTGTTCAAAGAAATCCATGGTCGTGAGCCCGCCGTTGTCACGCGTGCACCCGGTCGCATCGAGTTCATTGGGAATCACACCGACTACAACGGTGGTACGGTGCTCGGCGCTTCCATCGATCGCGGCGTCTGGGTGGCGGTCGCGCCGCGCGAAGACGCGAAGCGGAATTTCTTCAGCTTGTTTACCGGAGAAACGGTGACGCTGGATGCCGCCGTCAGTCTGAAGCAGACGGATGGTACCAGCTGGATCAACTACCCGCTCGGCGTGATCGCGGCGCTGCCTGCGTTCGGTCTCCAGGCTCCGCAGGGCTTTGACTACGTGGCGATGTCCGATCTGCCGACCGGCGCGGGCCTTTCCAGCAGTGCGGCGATCGAGCTGGCATCCGGCCTCGCGTTTCTTGCCATCACGGGCCAGCACGCCGATCGCGAGACGCTCGTGAAGATCGGCAAGCATGCGGAGAACCACTTTGTGGGCGTGCCCTGTGGCATTTTGGACCAAGGCGTGTCGGGCTTCGGCAAGGCGAACCACCTGGTGTTTATCGACTGCCGTGGCCCGCGTTTCGATACGGTTCCGCTGCCGGGTGACGCGCATTTTTGGATCTTCAACACGCACACAAAGCACGCGCTGGTCGACGGGCTTTATGCGGCGCGCCATCGCGAGTGCATGGAGGCGGCAAAGGTGTTGGGCGTGTCGTTGCTCGTCGAGGCGACCCCGGCGCAAGTCGACGGGGCGAAGGGCAAGCTGTCCGCCGACGCTTACAAACGGGCGAAGCACGTGGTCGAGGAAATCGCGCGCGTCGATCAAACGGTGCAGGTGTTGGAAAAGGGCGACCTCGCGGCGGTTGGCGCATTGCTCACCGCTTCGCATCGCAGCTCGCAAACGTTGTTTGGCAACAGCACCGAGGAGCTCGATTTCCTTGTGGATACGCTGGCGGCAACGCCGAATGTTTTTGGCGCACGCCTGACGGGCGGCGGCTTTGGAGGCGCGGTCATGGCGCTGGCGAGCGCGGACTTCGGAGACGCTCAGGCGCAGGCCGTCGCGGATGCCTACGAAAAGAAATACGGAGCGCGTCCCGACATTCTGCACATGCTTACGGGTGACGGTGCGCAGGTGGTGTAAGGAGAGTCGCGGCGAGGGTGGGCGACCCATTCCGCGGCGGGTCGCTTACTGGAACATCGCCGCGAGCTCGGCGAAGTAGTCGTCCATCCATTCGTTGAAGCAGAAAAAGTGGAGCATGCCGGCGATCGCCAGCATCGGGCCATAAGGGACCTGGACGCCGAAGCCGAGATCCGCCGGCTGGCCATCGGCTGTTTCGGTGCGCGGTGTCACCGGGGATTTTTTGCCGGAGAGTTTTTGCCAGAGCCACGCGAGCCCGATCCAGATGGTGCCGACGACCGCGCCGCCGAAGACCGCGAAGACCGCGCCTTGCCAACCGGTGAAGGCACCGATCGCGCCGACGAACTTTACGTCGCCAAACCCCATCGCCTCCTTGCGCAAGAGCACCTCGGCGATCAGTGCGATCCACAGCACAAGTCCGGAGCCGATGAGCAGGCCTTGCAACGAGATGACACCGGCGTGAAGCGCGCTGACGAAAAACACCCCTTCGTCCTGACCGTGTAGTGAAGGAACAAATACAGACAGCACCACGCCGACCACGCCGAGCCCGATGGTGAACGTGTCGGGGATGATCATGTGATCGAGATCGATGAACAATGCGCAGAGCATGCAGCTCACGAAGAGCATTCCGCAGAGCGCCTTGGCGGGCGGGAACATCATCCAACTCGTGGTGAAGAGTGCGGCGGTGAGCAGTTCGACGAACGGATAACGAAAGGAATAGGGGCGTCCGCAACAACGGGCTTTGCCGCGCAGGATGAACCAGCTCAGCACGGGGATGTTGTCATACCACTTGATGGGCGCGCCGCAGGCGCAGTGGGAGCCGGGGGTGACGATGGATTTTTCCAGCGGCATCCGGTAGATGACGACGTTGAGAAAACTGCCGACGATCGCGCCAAAGAGGCCGGCGGCGATGGGGAAAAACAGAGGGAAGGCTGCGGCGAATTCGGCGTAGTCGAAAGTCATGCGTGGGCTTTCATGGCTTCATGGACGGCGGAGCGCATGGCGTCAACGGGCACGGGGGCGCCGCTCCAGATTTCGAGAGAGCGCGCGCCTTGGTGGACGAGCATGCCGAGGCCGTTGGAATAAGGGATGCCGAGTTGGTCCGCTTGTTTGAGGAGTCCCGTCATTGGTGGGTTATAGATCATGTCGTAA
This sequence comes from Opitutaceae bacterium, assembly GCA_024711005.1. GTDB lineage: Bacteria > Verrucomicrobiota > Verrucomicrobiia > Opitutales > Opitutaceae > Rariglobus. Next base: position 22,008 of record JANJTQ010000093.1, read on the forward strand.
ACAGCGGCGGGGCGGGCTATCATACGCAGGTTGAGGGGGGGCGGATCGTCGGGTTGGAGGCCGGCGCTGGTTGCATTGATTACAATCGAGTCTGCCGGAATGGAACTCAGGTCTTCGGTTGCAATTCCTTGTATCAGGATTTCGGGACTTATGTCTAAGGACGACATGAGTTCAACCAACTCGGCCATGGCTCTTTGTGTTCGATTTATAATAGTCAAGTTGGCGCAGCCGCGCTGGAGGCACTCGACGGCGGCACCCCGGGCGGCACCGCCAGCGCCGAGAAGGACGACGTTTGCACCAGCTAGTTCGAGGCGGAGGTCTTCGCTGATGGCGGTAGCGAGGCCATAGCCATCAGTGTTATAGCCAACCCATCCTTCATCCTCTCGGACTAGCGTGTTAACCGCACCGATGGGATCGACTGATTCACCTACGGTTATGGCCGCAAGATTGTAGGCGAGGATCTTGTGCGGAACGGTCAGGTTGAGACCGAGGAAGCCGCGCGCGTGAAACTTGTCCAAGGCGACGGGTAGATCATCCGGAGCGATGTCGAAGCGGAAATATTTCCACGACGCGAAGCGGGGGTCGCGTTGCGTCATTTCGGCGAGGGCCGCGTTGTGCATCTGCGGGCTTACCGAGTGAGCGATGGGGTGACCTAATACCGCGAGAGCCGTGCCATCGAAAGACCAGTCGTCGAGATCAGCTAACTTGTAGGTTTTAACTTCGGACATCGTTGCGTTCTTTTCGGAAGAGAGAACGAGAACGAGTATGAGAACGAGAACGATTATGCGGAACTACGGTTGAGCGTGCCGTTCGTGCGTGGATTCGAATTCTTCGACAAAGCTCTCGAAGAGTCTGGCGCGGCCTGGATCGCCGGCCGCGGTGTAATGATGAACGAGGTTGCGACAACTGCGGCAGAGCACCTCACGTACGGTGGCCGGGGCCAGGTCGGAAATTTTCCGGGGAATGGGGCCCGCCTTGATCAAGGCGAAGACTTCTTCGGGTGTGCGGAAGGCTCCCTGTTCGAAGGGGTCGATGAAGAGCGGGGCATCTTCAAGATAGCAACCCACCATGAAGTGGCCCGGCAGGCCGACGGGTTCGAGGTCGATGCCGAGGCGTTGTGCAACCAGCAGATAGACGATGCTGAGCGAGAGCGGGATGCCTTTGCGACGCTCGAGGACGACGGGAAGGAAGCTGTTGAGCGGGTCGGTGTAGTGCTCAAGGTTTCCGCGAAAGCCGGTTTCGTGAAACAGCACGCGATTGATGACACGGCATTTTTCGCGGACGGAGAGCGGCTCGGCGATCAATTCGCGGCAGCGAGCGGCGAGATCATCGAGTCGCTGACAACTGAGCCCCACGTCGAGGTCGGGGAAGACCGTGCGCGCAAGGAGCAGCGCACCGGTTTCAAGCTCATAGTTAAGCGAGCGAATGAAGTCCCGGAATTCGGAGGCGGGATCGGTGAACTTGAGTTCCTCCAGGTAGCTGCGGGCATGCGAGCCGAGGATGCGATTCCCGCCGTTGGCGAGACCTTCGAGGAAAAGGCGGGCCGGTTCACCTTGGGAGGTGAAATGGGCGATCAAGGCCTTGCGTACGGTGGGGCTGGGGTCGTCGAGCAACGCCAGCACTGCTTCGCGGGAGCCGAGGCTGAGTCGTGCGTTTTCCACGCCCGGATTCAACGCGATTTGAAGCGGGTGGCAAACGGGAAAGCACGGGCGAGGAAACGGATTGAGGTGCCCCGAGTTGTTGCAGGCGTACTTCAGCGCGTGCCGTACAGCGCGGTGCCGATGCGTACCTGGGTGCTGCCGGCGAGGATCGCCGTTTCAAGGTCGCCGCTCATGCCC